>JBFIGS010000128.1:0-7913 GCA_041602195.1 Sediminicola sp.
ACATCGTTTAGTGCGATCCGTTTATCCCACAAAAAAAGCCGTTCATAGACGAAATAAAATAGGAGGATTCCTACATCTAGTATTTGTTCCATTTGACCAATAAATTATAAATACGCGAATAACCCACCTATCTTTAATATAGTATTAACCCGAAAAAATACGATTATGAGCAAACTACTACTTGTTAAAGAGATATACCTAGAAGGTTTTAGAAACTTAGGTCATTTACTTATCAGAAACTATTTTAAGGCACTCTCATGGTTTTGCTTTGGGTTGTTTGCCGTTGTGGTTTATGCCTTTGTTTTTAGATTGATCACAGGCTTTGCATTTGATTAAATAGCAACGCCTTTAAAATACTATTTTTCCACAAAAAATGGTCACGCATCTGTTTTTGGATTAAGTTAAAAGGGTCGCATTGCGACCCTTTTTTAATGACCCTAACCCATCCAACACAATTTCACTTCGTTCTTATGCTCTTCTTTACACTAAACCCACCAACAGCCCTTAAATAGCCTTCTTGACCATAACTTGTATGGTGTCGCCATAAAACAGAAGAGCGACCCGTTTAGGTCGCTCTTTTTATAACTAAAATCTGTGATTTCTATTTCTTGGGCTTATTAAATTTTATTGATTTCAATATAGCTTCCAGTTCAAACATATAATCCCTCTTTTCCGTAGATGGGGCAAAAGTGAATCCTTCAATAACCAATTTCCTGTCATTGGCTTCATCATTGATAATATAGGTCAAGAATGGCCCTGCCATGGGATATCCGTTGATCTCCCAAATGCCTTTTACCTCAACGGCCTTTTTTCCTGCAACCTCAGCTGGAAACACATAAGGCGAAAAAGCCTTTTCCGTCATCATATAGGTCACCTTTTCAGGAACATCCGGTCCAGGAATATATTTTTGACCGATAGAATCCCGCATAGCCACGATATCCTTGACAAAGGTTGAATCGTTCTGAAAGCTATCGCCTGGCATAGAATAGACAATAATATTCATGACACCTTTTGGGATCTGACGGTCTATCCAAACAAAATTATTCTCTTGCTTACCTACCTTATAGACAGATGGCATGGAAAGGGTTATTCCAAATTTATCTTCAAGCACTTTTTCCTTATTCAAGGATCTCAGGAATCTCTTTTGGGCTTCTGTGATCTCAACAGACTTAAAAGCCTCAATTATCTTCGCGGCATTCTCCTCTAAATTTTCAATTATTTCTTCATCTGTCCTTCCCTTAATGACCGCAACCTTTTGTGGTTTTGCATACATATCAGTTTTGATATGCCCCAAATCCAGCGAATCCTTATCAACGAACAGAACAGATCTGGTATTTCTAACAGTCCCGGTAAAAACGTTGGCACCCATGTGGTTTATGGTGAACAAGGGCTCTTCCCATGAAAGTCCCAGAACAGGTGCCGCAAAGTATTCTCTTACCTTGTCCCCTACCGGTCCTTTCCAAAGTTCATTGTCCATGACCACGGCCACAGAATTTATGGCCCCAATAGATTCTGGTTTGTACTCTATTTTCTTTTGGTCCTTACAGGAAGTGACTGTTATTAAAAGAATGAGAAGTACCGTTCCTAATTTTTTCATTTTGGTTTGATATTTATGGGTTAACAACTGCACAATTTTATTTTTGCACCAATTTTAATGTCATTCCCTCTAATACCGTTCCATTCTCGTAAATTTTCAATAGTAATTCCAGGATATTTTTTTGATATGGTCCAAAGTGAATCTCCACTCTTTACCGTATGCACCTTTGTTCCGCTTGCTATTGCTGATTTTGTTGAACTATTTGATGATGAAGAGGAGGTACTGGAAGAACTTGAAGCAACAGGATTTTTTGCATAGATTGTGAGGCGCTGTCCTATCCTAACAGTGTTGCCCCTAAGGCCATTCCATTGTTTTATTTGGCTCACTCCAACCCCGTGTCTTTCAGCAATCCTGCCTAAATAATCTCCACTTCTAACCCTATAAACAATCTTATCCTGTGCCTTTATCAGCTCTGGCAAGGGTTTTTCCTCGGTTTCCAGTTCCGATTTTACATGTGCGTAGATAGCCGTTTCATTGGTCACGAATTTTCCCATAGCCTCTCTTGGCAATCGAAGCACATAGTTCTTTCCTTCAACATAGGGTATAACATCCAATTTATAAGATGGATTAAGAATTTGCAGTTCTTCTACTGAAACATCTACCAACTCGGAAATCTGGTTAAACGTAATCAAGTTTTTTACGTGTACCGTATCTGTGTCAAATAGAGGTCTGTCAATTTTTTCGCGTTGAAATCCATGCTCTTCTGCATATTCAAAAATATACATTGCCGCTAAAAATGCAGGGACATATCCTGCTGTTTCCCTCGGAAGGTTCCTTCTGATGTTCCAATAATTGGTATACCCCCCAGACCTTCTGATGGCCTTATTGACATTCCCTGGGCCCGAATTATAGGCAGCCAAGGCCAAGTCCCAATCATTAAAAATACCATGAAGTCTTGATAGATATTTTGCAGCCGCTTTAGTTGATGCAATAGGATCACTGCGTTCATCCACATAACTGCTCACATCCAGGTCATACATCTTTCCTGTGCTGTACATAAATTGCCACAAACCAGTAGCTCCCACCCGAGATCTTGCCCTTGGATTTAAGGCCGACTCAATAATAGCCAAATACTTCAATTCTAAAGGGACATTGTAGTTATCCAGTTCCTGTTCGAACATGGGAAAGTAAAACTGACTCACCTTGAGCATACGTTGCATCAATCCCCTTTTTCTGGTCAAAAATGTTTTGATAACATTTTCAAGCGATGGGTTATAAGCGATATTAAATGGAGTCTTTTGATCTAAAATTTTTAACCTGGCCTTCAGTGTCTCCGTATCCAGGTCGTAATTGTAAATGGAATCCACTTCCAGATTGGTCACTGTCTTATGAATGGAATCAAAATAGCTTTGGTTT
Source organism: Sediminicola sp. (assembly GCA_041602195.1). Taxonomy (GTDB): domain Bacteria; phylum Bacteroidota; class Bacteroidia; order Flavobacteriales; family Flavobacteriaceae; genus Sediminicola. Next base: position 2,954 of record JBFIGS010000128.1, read on the forward strand.
TCATGTAGTTCCTTCAACCACAATTTATCATACTTTAAAACATCCGTACGATCAGACAGGTTATACTTATTGCTGACCTTCACCAAAATGGCAGGGGAATCTTCCAATTGTCCCGGAGACTCCATAAGTTCCATTTGTTCCACCCCTTCCATATCCATGGCTAGGGTATCTACTGGTACTTCCACAACAACCTTATTTTTTCGTTGTTTTTTTCGCGTACCATCTTTTTGTTGTGCCATAGCGGACACTACAAAAAGACAACAAAGCACAAGTCCTAATTGTTTTAATTTCATCATAAGCTTTCTTCAGATTAATATGGGGAGCAACGAAAATCGCACAAATTTAGCAAACATTAAAAAATACCCTCTTAAAGTATTGATAAACTAAATTTGTGTGTACCATTCATAACGTTTTTAATCCTCTAATATTGCTGCAATTCCAGGCAAAACCTTCCCTTCCAAACTTTCCAACATTGCACCACCACCGGTAGAAACATAGCTTACTTTTTCCTCAAATCCAAATTGTTTTACTGCGGCAACAGAATCTCCACCCCCTACTAGGGAAAATGCACCTTTACTGGTGGCCTCATCTATATAATTACCTATTGCTATGGTTCCTTTGGCAAAACTTTCCATCTCAAAAACCCCTATAGGCCCATTCCATAAAATGGTCTTACTCTTCAAAATAACCTCTTTAAAGTTGGCCAACGTTTTTGGACCTGCGTCCAAGCCCTGCCATCCTTCAGGGATTGTGTCTACATCCACAATTTTAGTGTTGGCATCGTTGCTAAAACTGTCGGCCGCCAAAACATCAACTGGGATATGTACTTTTACTCCCTTTGCTTCGGCCTGCTTTAAAATATCCAAAGCCAGATCCATCTTATCATCCTCACATATAGAATCCCCTACTTTTCCGCCTTTTGCTTTAACAAAAGTATAGGTCATACCTCCTCCAATAATCAAATGGTCTACTTTACTCAATATGTTTTCTATAATTGTGATTTTGGAAGAAACTTTGGAACCTCCTAAAATAGCAGTTACTGGCTTCTCTCCAGTACGCATCACTTTTTCTATCGCTTCAATTTCTTTGGCCATTAAACTTCCGAAACATTTCTCCCCTTTAAAAAATTGGGCAACAACCGTTGTGGAGGCATGTGCCCTGTGAGCCGTTCCAAAGGCATCGTTCACGTAGATGTCACCTAATTTCGAAAGCTTTTCCGCAAAATCGCGATCCCCTTTTTCCTCTTCAGCATGAAAACGAAGGTTTTCTAAAAGTAATACTTCTCCATTTTTTAGTTCGCCAACTGCTTTCTCGGCTTCCCCTCCAACACAATCACTGACAAATTTTACCTTAACCCCAATAATTTCAGAAACCTTATCCAAGATATGGCCTAAGGACATGTCTGCGTTTGGCGTTCCTTTTGGTCTTCCATAATGGCTCATTAAAACAGCACTACCGCCATCTTCCAAAACTTTGATGATCGTAGGTTTTGCCGCTTCTATCCTATTGGAATCCGTTACATTAAAATCTGCATCCAACGGGACATTGAAATCAACACGGATTAGGGCTTTTTTATCTTTAAAATTAAAATCGTTTATGGTTTTCATCTTTACAAGGATTTTTTTTGAGAAAAACAAATGTAAAGATTTCTATAGTATGTTTAAACCAGGGAGCCATATTCTTTAGGGTTCAGGCACAAAACAACCTATTGTTGTTTACTTTATAACCAATTGGCGCACAATCCTTATAAAAATGCTCTTGGTCCATTGAAAATGACGGAAGCTTTCCTATTATGGAAGAACAAGCAAATGAACTATATTTGACCCATGCTTTTTAATGACATTTTAGGATTATCCCATATCAAAAAACATTTAACCCTAAGTGCAGATGCAGGCCGCATTCCGCATGCACAGTTATTTGTCGGCAAGGAAGGCTGTGGAACATTACCCATGGCCATGGCTTATGCGCAATATATCATCTGTGCCAATACTCAAGGGGAGAATATAGGTGAAAATACAGCCTGTAACACAAAATGTAATTCCATCTCCCATCCCGATGTTCATTTTGCTTTTCCTGTATCCAACAGCGATAAGGTAAAGAGTCATGCCGTTAGCAACCATTATATGGAGGAGTGGCGAGAGTTTCTAAAGGAACAGCCATATGGCAACCTGTTCGATTGGTACCGACTAATCGGCATAGAGAAAAAACAAGGCATGATAGGGGTGGACGAGGCACAGGAAGTGGTAAAAAAACTCGCCCTAAAATCTTATGAGGGCGGGTATAAGGTCATGATTATTTGGATGGCCGATAGAATGAACAATTCAGCGGCCAACAAACTGTTGAAACTAATTGAAGAGCCCCCTGCAAAGACCGTTTTTATTCTGATTACAGAAGAGGAGGAACAAATTATTCAGACCATACGTTCCAGATGCCAGGTGCTTCACTTTCCTCCGCTGGCCGAAGAGGTTATTGCCGAAGGCCTAGTGGAAAAGGGGCTTACCAAGGAGGAAGCCTTGCGGATTGCACATGAATCGGATGGCAATTTTAACAAGGCATTGGATTTGATGAACAAAGATTCAGAAGATCTGGTGTTTGAAAGATGGTTTGTTCAGTGGGTGAGGAGTGCTTTTAAAGCCAAGGGCAACAAAGCTGCTATCCATGACCTTATCCTATGGAGTGAGGAGGTAGCCAAAACTGGAAGGGAAACTCAAAAGAAATTTTTGCTGTACTGCCTAGCGGTAATGAGACAGGCCATGCTTACCAATTACAGTGTGTCTGACCTGGCCTTTATGAAAATTCATGTTGAGGGCTTCCAATTGGCAAAATTTGCCCCTTTTATCCATGAAAACAATATTCTACAGATTACCCAGGAACTGGAAGATGCCATCTATCATATAGAGCGCAATGGAAACTCTAAAATAATACTGACAGATCTATCTATAAAACTTACGCGATTACTTCATAAAAAGGCCGCATAAACTCAATAAAACCAATTTATAAAACTTAATACTCCTATGGAAAACATTACCAACAACGCCACTGAAATTCTTTTACTATTTTTCTTGTTGATCACCTTTTTACAAAGTGGAATTGACAAGCTCGTAGATTGGAAGGGCAACCTATCATGGTTGACCGGTCATTTCGCCGAATCGCCTTTGAAAAATATGGTGCCTATGTTATTGGGCATCGTGGTGGTCACGGAAATGATAGCTGGGATCCTTTCTGCTGTTGGATTGTTCCAAATTGTTACAGCTGGAGAAAGTCAGCTTGCATTTTATAGTGCCATTGTATCTTGTGTTGCCCTATTAATGCTATTGTTCGGACAGCGCATGGCCAAAGACTATGAAGGGGCGAAGACCATAGCGGTCTATTTTATCCCTGCCATCTTTTTGGTATTCCTATTACAGGCGTATTAAAAATACCATTTTAAATCTGCAAAACTTTACAAACGAAAAAACCGTCCTATTAGGACGGTTTTTTTTGAGGCATCGAGCAGATTCGAACTGCTGTACAAGCTTTTGCAGAGCTCTGCCTAGCCACTCGGCCACGATGCCAATTTTGGATTGCAAATCTACAAAAATTAATTCTAAGAAAAATTAATTTTAGTGTAGTTTTATTTAAAACGAACCCCTGTACTATTTGTTGTGGTTCTCGGCCCAATTAACGCATAGGAGTATTGGTATGTGTGCTAATTGAAAACGGTCTTAATTTTTAAGACCGTTCTTGTTTGAGGCATCGAGTGGACTCGAACCACTATAAAGGTCCTTGCGGGACCCCGTCTCTCCATTTCGACCACAATGCCAAATAATACTGTAAAAGTAATTTATTTTCTAACTCTAAAAAACTGAACCTTCGTTTTTCAACGAGTTCTTTGCAAGTTTATCGATACCATTTCCACATCCCCACCTATTGGCGGATTAATTTTGGAGACGGAAATTTCCACCTCTTCCACCGTTGGCAGTTCTGAGAAAACACGGTCTATAATCCGTTTTGCCACATGTTCCAATAACTTGGACCTTACCTTCATCTCCTCCTTTACAATGCGGTTTAGATGCACATAATCCACGGTATCCACTAAATTGTCTGATTGTGAAGCTTTGGTCAGATCGGTTTTCACCTCAAGGTCCACTCGGTAATCGCTTCCTATGATTGCTTCTTCTTCAAGGCAGCCATGGTGTGCATAAGCTTTGATGTTACTTAATTTTACTTTCCCCACAACGGTTTTAAATTTCTACAAATTTAATCCAATTGGATGGAAAAGTTAGTACATACACCTACAATTACTAAGTCCTTGGAAAAGGTCTACCCCTAAGGTGACCACATGGGTTCCTGTGCTGAAGCCCATAATTTCATTTAGGATGACCTGATAGGAATACCCAAAATAGAAATTGTTCTTTTTGAGCCCAAAAATGGGAGCTATGTATAAAGGGTTTCCGATCTGATCGTTCAAGAAACGATAATTTACCCCTGCGTAATAGTAATCCTCAAAATCGTACCATCGGAACTTCACGTTCAAATCAGTTACCGAACGCCCATCACTCTCAAAATACTGATAGAAAACAGAAGGTTCTATTTCCATATCACTGTTTTTACTCTTCTTATATCTGTAGCCTGTATAGATATAATAATTCCTAAGTCTATTGGGCTCAAATACAGGGTTGAACTTGGTAAGATCCTTATCCAGCAGGTTGGAGGCATTAGCACTTAGATAAAATTTATCCTTACGATAAAGTAGACCCACATCAAAGTTATGGTTAGTTGTAGACCTATCATCGGTGACAGAAGCATCATTATTATCCCTGAAATTCTCAATATCGATACGGAACTGATTAAAATTATAAGATATTCCAAAGGACAAAAACTCATCATCATAACGATCCAGCGTTAAATGGTGAGCAAAGGAAAGTCTGGCTCCCCTTTGTTTCGTCTCCCCGTTGCTGTCATTGTACAAGAGCATTCC
>JBFIGS010000129.1:0-7821 GCA_041602195.1 Sediminicola sp.
AGTGGGGAAGCATTAAAAAAGAGGTCTGCGGATGCTTCATTTTCCCAAATTTGAAGGACGGCGTATACCGACCAATCTGGCAAGGGGTTAAAACCTGCTTTACCGCTGCCCATCAATTTATAGAATTGCAGGCCAGCTATCTTGGACATTGGCGCATGACCAAATTGCATCATGCCAAAAGCCCATAGCTTTTGCCGTAAGCTGCGATATCTAAAAAATGTTAGGGTGGTGATCTGAGACATAAGGCTATTCCTCCAATAGTGAATCCAACAATTTTCTGGTTGTTGCACTATTCCAATCTGCAGCTCCTGTTTCAGCAACTATTAATTTTCCCTCCTTATTGATGATATAGGTCGTAGGAAGTGATTTGGAGCTCAATACCTTTGGTTCTTTGGACTGTGGAAAATACACAGGAAGATCGTAATTTTTTCGTTTCAGAAAATCCAATACCTTTTGCTCCGCCTCATTGGTAACGAACATAAAGGTAACCTTATCCCCATAATCGTTATAAAGGTTTTGCATACTGGGCATTTCGGCAATGCAGGGCGGACACCAGGTGGCCCAAAAATTAACGAGGACTACCTTCCCTTTTTGGGTTTCAAAATTAAAAGACTCCATTTCGGTATCTTTCAATTCCCATTTATAGGAATCCAAGGGCACTTGTAGCTCCGCTTTCATCATAGCAGCACTGCTGGAAAGTAATCTGCTCGCCATGACCTTGATTTTAAAACCAATAGGCGTAAACAACATAAGGATGACCGCCAAAATGAAGGCAGCGTTTATCCATTGTTTTTTGCCTATTTTAAATGCCATAGCTATTCCTTTATCAGTTCGTCCAGAATATCCCTAACCTTATTATTGTCCCAATCTGCAATCCCTTCCTTATGTATCACAATATTACCGGATTTATCCAATAAATAGGATGAAGGAACTACTTCATCACTGATCGGCATCTTCTCTCCAATGATCAAATAGGTCACAGGAAAGGTAAAACCGTGTTCTTCCATAAAGGCTTCTACAGGTTCCCGCTCCTCATTGGTAATGATATAAAAATCCATTTTATCCTTATACTGATCATAGAGATCTTGGATACTGGCCAATTCTGCCACACAAGGTAATTTCCATGAGGCCCAAAGATTGATGAGCACTACATTCCCCTTGGATTTTTTGAAGTTAAAAAAGTCCCAGTTTTCATCTTTCAGCCGCCAATCATAATCTGTGATACGTTCCCGATCCGATACTTCGGTCACATTGGGACTAAATGAAAATATTTTATTCAATAAAACCTTCCCATAATACCCTACAGGTGTTACAAAAAATGAGACAATAAAGGCAATAAGCAATATATTAAGAAAGGTCTTTTTAGTAATTTTCATGTGTGAATTTATTTCCCATCAAAACTAAAAAACTCCTGATGATAATCAGGAGTTTTTATAAACTATTTAAAAAATGAATTTAGGAAGCATTTTCCCTTTTTATCACATTTAATGCAGAACCTTCATTGAACCAATCTATTTGCGATTGGTTATAGGTATGGTTCACTTTTATGGTGTCCTTACTGCCATCTTTATGGACAATTTCTAAGGTCAATTGCTTATCCGGTGCGAATGCTGCTATGTCCAAGAAATTGAAAGTATCATCTTCCTGAATAAGATCGTAATCGGCTTCATTAGCGAACGTTAACCCCAACATCCCTTGTTTTTTAAGGTTTGTTTCATGGATACGTGCAAAAGATTTTACCAATACGGCTGCCACTCCCAAATGTCTTGGTTGCATGGCCGCATGTTCCCTTGAAGAACCTTCGCCATAGTTATGGTCACCCACAACAATGGTCTTAATACCTGCTGCCTTATAAGCTCTTTGTGCATCTGGCACGCCAACATACTCTCCGGTAAGCTGATTTTTGACAAAATTGGTCTTCTTATTGTATGCGTTTACAGCACCAATTAAGGTGTTATTCGCAATATTGTCCAAGTGTCCTCTGTAACGCAACCATGGACCTGCCATTGAGATATGGTCCGTAGTACATTTTCCAAAGGCTTTGATCAGTAATTTTACACCTTGTAAGCTTTCAGGTGTAAGAGGGGTGAAAGGTTCCAATAACTGTAATCTTTCTGATTTTGGGTCAACCTTAACCACTACACTTGATCCATCCTCATTAGGGGCCAAATATCCGGCATCCTCAACATCAAATCCTAACGGTGGAAGTTCTATTCCCAACGGTTCGTCCAATTTTACCTCTTCCCCATCCTCATTCAAAAGGGTATCTGTCATTGGGTTAAAGTCCAAACGCCCTGAAATTGCGATTGCAGCTACCATTTCTGGAGATCCTACAAAGGCATGCGTGTTTGGATTTCCATCGGCTCTTTTGGAGAAGTTCCTGTTAAAGGAATGTACAATGGTATTCTTCTCATCCCCCTTTAGGTCGCTTCTGTCCCACTGTCCGATACATGGACCACAGGCATTTGTAAATACTGTAGCTCCAAGATTTTCAAAGATCTGCAATAGGCCATCCCTTTCAGCAGTAAACCTAATTTGCTCAGAACCTGGGTTAATTCCAAAATCTGATTTTGCTTTAATTTTTTTATCTACGGCTTGTTTGGCAATAGAGGCGGCACGGGTCAAATCTTCGTAAGAAGAGTTGGTACAGGAACCGATCAATCCCCAATCTACCTTAATAGGCCATCCATTTTCTCTGGCCTTTACTCCCAATTCACCCACTGGTGTGGCCAAATCCGGCGTAAACGGACCATTCAAGTGAGGTCTAAGTTCATCTAGGTTGATCTCTATCAACTCATCAAAATATTTTTCTGGATTGGCGTATACCTCTGGATCAGCGGTTAGGTGTTCCTTTACAGCATTGGCAGCATCGGCTATATCGCTTCTGTCCGTAGCCCTTAGGTAACGCTCCATAGATTCGTCGTATCCAAAAGTAGATGTTGTTGCCCCTACTTCGGCACCCATGTTACAAATGGTTCCTTTTCCAGTACAAGAAAGGTTTTTGGCACCTTCCCCGAAATATTCTATTATAGCCCCAGTTCCCCCTTTTACAGTAAGGATCCCGGCAACTTTTAGGATAACATCCTTTGAGGAGGTCCAACCAGAAATATTACCGGTCAATTTTACTCCTATCAGTTTTGGAAATTTCAATTCCCAAGCCATTCCGGCCATTACATCCACGGCGTCAGCACCACCAACTCCAATGGCAACCATTCCCAATCCACCAGCGTTTACTGTGTGGGAATCTGTACCGATCATCATTCCACCTGGGAAGGCGTAGTTTTCCAATACAACTTGGTGGATAATTCCAGCTCCCGGCTTCCAAAATCCAATTCCATATTTATTAGATACCGATTCCAAGAAATCGAATACCTCTGCACTTGTGCTATTGGCAACCTTTAAATCGGCCGCTGCTCCACTTTTCGCCTGGATCAGGTGATCACAGTGCACTGTGGTAGGAACCGCAACCTTAGGTTTTCCTGCTTGCATAAACTGCAATAAGGCCATTTGAGCGGTCGCATCCTGACATGCTATACGATCGGGTGCAAAGTCAACATAGTCCTTGCCCCTTTTAAATTCCTTTGTAGGGTTTCCATCCCATAAATGGGAATATAAAATTTTCTCCGAAAGGGTCAGTGGTCTTCCTACGATCTCGCGTGCCTTATCAACGCGCTCGGCCATATTGGAATACAATCCCTTGATCATATCGATGTCAAATGCCATTATATTGTTTTGTGTTTAAGTTATTGCAATTCAACAAAAATAATAAAATAGAAGGGGCAAACGAAATTTTAAGCGCACGATTCATATCATTTTAATTGAAAAATCAATGAAAGGTTCACAAAAAAATGAATTTGTTAATTTTTTAGAAAGAAATAAGCGTATTCGCTTACGATAACGATTGAAGTAAGCGGATTTGGATTAGAGTAAACGCAGAATTATGTTATCTTCGGATATGCCTTCGGCCTCTGCCTTGTAGTTTTTGATGATTCTATGTCTTAAAATCCCCCAAGCAACTGCTTTTACATCCTCTATATCCGGAGAGAATTTACCATTAACAGCGGCATGTGCCTTGGCAGCCAAAATAAGGTTTTGGGACGCCCTTGGACCGGCTCCCCAGTCGATATATTGTTTTACAAAATCAGAAGCTGTCGGTAAATTAGGTCTGGTACTGTTCACCAGTCGCACTGCATATTCAACCACATTATCAGGAACTGGAATCCTGCGGATCAAATGTTGCACTTCCACGATCTCTTGGGCGCTAAACAGAGCATTTAAGGTAGCAGTATGGTCTGAGGTCGTAGTTTTCACTACTTCGATCTCTTCCTCTATAGATGGATATTGTAATTCTATGGCGAACATGAACCTGTCCAATTGCGCTTCTGGCAAAGGGTAGGTTCCTTCCTGTTCAATAGGGTTCTGTGTGGCAAGAACAAAGTAGGGTTCTGCCAATTTATATCGGTTCCCGGCAATGGTGACCGACCTTTCCTGCATGGCCTCCAAGAGCGCCGCCTGCGTTTTAGGTGGGGTACGGTTAATTTCATCTGCTAAGATGATATTGGAAAATATCGGGCCCTTAATGAACTTAAAATTACGGTTTTGGTCCAATATCTCACTACCTAGAATATCGCTGGGCATTAGATCCGGCGTAAACTGTATCCTCTTAAAGTCGAGCCCCAAGGTTTGGGCAATGGTATGAACCATTAAGGTCTTTGCAAGCCCGGGCACACCGATCAAAAGGGAATGCCCACCTGTGTAGACGGACAATAGTATTTGGTTGACCACCTCATCTTGGCCAATGATCACCTTAGCAATTTCTCGCTTTAGAGCTTTGTGTTTCTCTACTAACCTATTGATGGACGCAACGTCTGACATGCAATTACTCCTTTACCCAATTATTCGCAAAATCGCATCCTCTGTTATCTTTGTTTACACTGATATAGGTTTCATCTATATGCTCGGCCATCCACTTTTCAATAGCCTTGAACTGCTTATCACGAAGTGCCAACTCCTGGATCTTTAAATAATCTTTGGCAAAATTTGCCTCATGCTCATCATACCTATTGGTAATCTTCATGATCTTATATTTTGGAGCCCCTCCTCTTGGATCTTCCTCTAAAATAGGCTGGGAAATCTCGTTATCCTTAAGGTTACGTACCTGGTTGTAAAGGGTAGGATCCATTTTTGTCAATTCAAAACGAGAATCAAAATTGGTAGGGTTCCTCAAAAGACCTCCATCAAATTTGGTTTCTTTTTCATCAGAAAAATTTTGGGCAGCCTCGGCAAAAGTATATTTGCCATCAATTACATTTTGACGGATACTGTCCAATTCTACCTTGGCAGCATCCATAGCTTGCTGAGGGATTTCCGGGGCAATCAAAATATGCCTCAGATCTACTTCCTGTCCCCTTATCTTTTCAATATAGATAATATGATAACCAAATACAGTTTCAAAAGGTTCGGATATCTCCCCTTCCCTTAAGCTAAAGGCTACATCCTTGAATTCTTTTACAAATCCTGTCTGTCTGGTCATGCTGTAAAAACCGCCTTTGGATTTTGATCCTGGATCTTGGGAGTAAAGAATGGCCTTTACACTAAAACTAGCGCCATTATCCTCTACATCGGCCTTAATACCTCTCAACTTATCTATCACCTTCTGCTTTTCCACTTCTGGAGCCTTAGGTTCCTTTACTATTTGTGCAATTTCCAATTCAGCGCCAAATACTGGTCGCTCCTCTGCCGGAATCTTATTAAAGAACTGGCGCACTTCTTCTGGGGTTATCTCTATCTCACCAACAATTTTCTGCTGCATTTTCTCGGACAGCATCCTCAATTTGTTGATTTTAAAAAGCTCATCCCTAAAACTCTCTTCATCATCCTTACGGTAGAACTTCAAAACTTTTTCTATGGAACCTACCTGCGATACAAGAGACTGCAACTGCCTTTCACTGGTGGCATTCACCTCATCATCGGAAACCAAAATACTATCCTGTACTGCCTGGTGGGCATACAAACGGTCTTCCATTAGTTTTCCCAACAATCCGCAACGGGTTATATCTTCTGTTGAGGCACCTTGACTACGAAGATCGATCAAGGTTTTCTCTATATCCGATTCCAAAATAACGTAATCACCAACTACAGCAGCTACCCCGTCCAATTTTACCCTTTTGAAATTGTTTACAGTATCTTTTTTGTACCCTTCATTGGCTTCCACTGTAATATCTTGTGGTTCTACCTGCGTATCGGGCATTTCATTGTTATCCTGTGCATACCCCAATACTGTTACTAGTAAAGCGGTTAAAAATGTGATCATCCTATTCATCTTGTACATATATCTCAAATTCTTTTTCTTTTACGGCCTCATCAATAATCTCGGTTTCCAGCTTCCGCATATAATCCAACCTTCTTCTATTCATGAGCACCTGCCTAATTGAAGGCCTTATAAAGGACAATGGTGCAATATCATTAACCTCAAGCACATCAATTACCTTGCCCAAATATACCCCTAATGAATCCTGTAATTCAAAAAATTGTGATTTTTTTAAATACTGCTCCTCGTTTTCAAGGCTTAAGGGAGTAATTTCCTTAACGATCCTGGACACCTTTACCCATACAGAATCATTTAGGTTTAGTTTCCTAAACTGCATACTAATAGAGTCGAGATAGGCTTGATCTCTTTTATTGAATCTATTTATTTTCTCGGCCAAGGCATCCTTTTTCATAAATTGTGGAGGTATTTCCACAAAACGGATCATCATGAGTTTCTCCCTTAACTTAAAATTCTCTTTTTCGTTCTCATAGAAGGCGAACAACTCTTCTTCATTTACAATAGTATCCAGGGCCTGCTGTACCAGGGCCTCTTTGTATGCCCTTGTGTATAGATCTATCCTGTAATCGTCTACCAGTTTATCAAATTCGGCCAATTTATCTACAGGTAAATTGATTTTTGATTTGGAGAGCAACAATTGCTTGGATGCCCAAATATTTATATAATTGGAAACAAAGGAAGCACTGTCCTCTTTAGACATGTTATCCGTAATAAGTGGCGCGATATCCTCCTGATAGAGATACACTTCCCCAACACGGGCAACAGCCCCGTTATCGTTCTTTTTTTTCCATATCCCCTCACATGAGGCTCCTAAAAAAAGAAGCGCAACCGCTAGAAGTAGGAAGAAAAGTTTAATGAAATATCGTGTTATAAAAAACATCTTGCAAAAGTAACAAATAACCATCGCTGTGCAAGTTCTGATTTTCTGCTAAAAATCAACTATTTTTAACAAATGTTTAGAAACACTAAGCGATTGTAAACTGAAAAAACATTTGGGACCTAGTTCCTTATTATCCATGAGTAACCGAAGAATAAAATTGATTTGGGACTTTAGAGGACCTACTGCCGCTAAAACAGCAGAACACCATGAAATACACTTAACTGATTATATCATTGCCGAGAAATTGGATTTGGGCATAACCGGTTGCAAGACGTATAGCGAAATGCACAGTATTGCCTTTTTGGTGGTTGACGAATCTAAAATGATACAGGTCCGTGATGCCTTAAAACCACATAGAGGGGAAGTTTATGAAGACTAATCCCACACTAGCTGCGGTGCCTTTAAAATTTAAAACTATAGCATTGAGCCACAAATACCTCTTCGCCTTTTGGATCCTTTTAACGACCTTCAGCTGCAAGGAAGACACTCCTTCCCCTCCAGCGGATCCTTTGGCATATATCCTCCAATCCAACCATCCCAATATAAAAAGGGTAATGGATAGCATTTCGAAGTACGAAGTACAGATCCGTTTAACTACGGTAACCAGAAGAAA
>JBFIGS010000130.1:0-7821 GCA_041602195.1 Sediminicola sp.
CTTCCAAGGTGTCTTTTCCCTGCAACCCAATTATTTCCGCAGGGGTTATCAAATTGATTTTTCCCTGATTTTTAAGATGCCTTACCTTTTCAACGGAATCCAGAGCTCCCCTGAACTCATTTCTTCTATGTACCAAGGTTACCTCCGATGCTACGTCGGTAAGGAAAATACTCCAATCCAGTGCAGAATCGCCCCCTCCGGCAATGACCACCTTCTTATTGCGGTACACCTCGGGATCTTTGATCATATAGGCAACTCCGTTATCCTCATATTTGGAAAGGTTTTCCAACAAGGGTTTTCTCGGTTCAAAACTACCCAGCCCTCCTGCAATGGCAACTATTGGTGCCTGATGCTTAGTACCTTTGTTTGTGGTTACAATAAAAGAACCATCGGGTTGTTTTTCAATGGTCTGTGCGCGTTCCCCCAAAGTAAATCCTGGTTGAAAGGGCTTGATCTGTTCCATAAGATTGGAAACCAGATCCCCGGCCAAAACTTCAGGAAACCCAGGGATATCGTAAATGGGTTTTTTGGGATAAATCTCAGAGCATTGTCCTCCTGCCTGAGGCAAAGCATCTATCAAGTGGCATTTTAACTGAAGTAATCCTGCTTCAAAAACGGCAAAAAGACCCGTAGGTCCCGCACCGATTATTAATATGTCTGTTTTGATCATGTATTCGTATTCTTAAAATAAGTAAAACTAGGATAGGGCTCCCGGAGGATGAATGACATCCATCAGTTATTGAACCACATTCACTACTTCCTCAATTTGTGGGGCATACTTTTTAATGGTCATTTCCACCCCACTTTTCAGGGTCATTTGATTCACACTGCACCCCACACAAGCACCTTCCAATTTTACTTTTACAGAAGTGTCATTATCTATAGAGATCAGGGAGATATCTCCTCCATCACTTTGTAAAAAAGGACGTATTTCTTCCAGTGCTTTCTCTACGTTGATCTTAATTTCTTCTGACGTCATAGCTATTTCTTTTTTACGGCCGAACAACCTGCCATTGTAGTTATTTTGATTGCTTCTGTTGGTGGTATGCTCTTGTTTCTGCTAACCACTTCCCTAACAACATTCTTCGTTAATTCCTCAAAAGCCTCCTCTATTGGGGTTGCGGTTTGCAATGCTGCCGGCCTCCCAATATCTCCAGCCTCCCTGATGCTCTGTACCAATGGAATTTCTCCCAAAAATGGTACATCCAAATCTTCCGCCAAATGTTTGGCACCTTCCTTCCCAAATATATAGTATTTATTATTTGGCAACTCCTCCGGGGTAAAGTAGGCCATGTTTTCCACGATTCCCAAAACCGGTACATTGATGGCTTCCTGTTGGAACATGGCAACTCCCTTGCGGGCATCTGCCAGGGCAACTTCCTGAGGGGTACTTACCACAACCGCTCCCGTTACAGGAAGGGATTGCATAATGCTCAGGTGTATGTCACCGGTTCCCGGAGGAAGATCAAGCAACATAAAATCCAACTCTCCCCAATGGGCATCAAAAATCATTTGGTTCAGTGCCTTTGCAGCCATGGGCCCCCTCCAAATCACAGCTTGATTGGGCTGGGTGAAAAAACCAATGGATAATATCTTTACCCCATAACTTTCTACGGGCTTCATCTTGGATTTCCCGTCAATATTTACGGCCAAAGGTTTTTCATTGACAACATCGAACATGATGGGAGCCGAAGGTCCATAAATATCGGCATCCAGCAGCCCTACCTTAAAGCCCATCTTGGCCAGGGTTACCGCCAAATTAGCTGTAACGGTAGATTTTCCTACACCGCCCTTTCCCGAAGCAACGGCAATGATATTTTGTATGCCGGGAATGGCCTTACCTTTTATCTCATTGACTTTAGGTTTTGCAGGGGCATCCACCTTAATGTTGATCTTGATCTTGGCCTTTTCATAGACCTTGGCGTGAATGATCTTTAGAATTTCTACCTCTGTTTTTTTACGTGCCTGAAGGGTTGGATTGCTGATGGTAATGTCTACCTCTACCTCATCGCCAAATACCATGACGTTGGTCACTGCACCGCTTTCCACCATGTTCTTACCCTCTCCAGGGACTGTGATCTCTTCAAGAGCCGCAAGTATATCTTTCTTATTAAATTTCATTATAATGATTTGCTTTTCAGCATTAATTAAATTGATTCTAAATTACAAAGATACGGTATAGGCATGAGATTAAGAAAGGGCAACAACTTAAAAGTAATATAGGGCGATAATGTTTATCTATCGCAAAACAAACCCATTGAAAGGGCATAAAACCAAGTTACTGATAGTATTCCCCTAGCTCTTTATTTGGATCCCAAAAGTGCTTTTCGAAATCTATGATTTGAAGCTCATGGACCTGCACGCCTTCATTTTCCAATAATTGCTGCATTAGATTGGTACCATCAAAGTGGTGTTTGCCAGTTAACAGTCCCTTTCTATTGACTACCCTATGAGCCGGAATGTCTTCCATATTATGTGATGCGTTCATGGCCCACCCTACCATGCGTGCACTTCTGGCGGCGCCCAGATATTTGGCAATGGCCCCATAGGAAGTTACCCTTCCATAAGGGATCAAACGAGCAACTTCATAGACTTTTTGAAAGAAATTTTGGTTCTCCTCAGCCATATCAATTATATAATATCCGTATAATGGTTATTACAAACAATATTAACATCAAGGCACTCAAAATATAATTGGAATTCTTTGAAAACCCACTGGAGGTGGCGTCCAACTTGTAAAAATACACGGTATATAGGTACAAGACCGCAAAGGTTCCAGATCCTGCCGCAAAAATAAAGATGAAAATGTCCTGGGCTTGGAATTTGATCCATCCGGAAGCATTCCACATGGCATTTACTCCACTGTAATAAGGGATCGTCAGTAAGTTTAAGGCTGCCAATAATACCCCCTTGAAAAAGCTGTTCTTTTTACTGACCTTGACAACTTTAACGATCTTTTTCTTGTTCTTTTTGCCTACCACAAAAAAGTAAATAGCAAAAAAAGCAAATACCAAGAGGGCAATTTGAAGCAGTATATCTATAACCTGGGGATTGTTATGGAGAAATTTAGAAATAAACACGGCAATATACGCCTGTACCATGATCATGGAAGAGACCCCAAGGCTGAAAATTATTCCGTTCAGCTTACCTTTTTCTACACTGGTCTTGGCCGCATTCATATTGAGAAGTCCCGGCGGTACGGTGGCCATAAAGGCCGCAGAAAAGGTGGCAAAAAAAAGAATTATAAGATGTGTCATAGGTTACGAAACCCTAAACTTGGTATAAGTGATTGGTTTTCCTTTGCCAAGATACTGTTTTTCGTAAAAAGTCTGTATTTCCAACACTTCTTTTGGACTTCCTTCATTTTTATACACATCGTGATTGGCATACACCACTTCCAATCCCAAGCCGTGCAATAAGCCAAGGGTGTATCCGTGCATAAATTCGCTATCGGTCTTTAGGTTCACCACCCCGTCTTCTTTAAGAATAACCTTGTACTTTTCTAAAAACGCCTGATTGGTCAAGCGGTGTTTGGTACGCTTGTATTTAATTTGGGGGTCTGGAAAGGTGATCCAAATTTCAGACACCTCATTTTTTCCAAAAATCTGGTCGATCAACTCAATTTGGGTCCTAACGAACGCTACATTGTTCAACCCTTCCTGTATAGCGGTCTTGGCGCCTCTCCAAAAACGGGCCCCTTTAATATCTACGCCTATATAGTTTTTGTCAGGATCTTGTTTTGCCAAACCAATGGTATACTCTCCCTTGCCACAGCCCAATTCCAAAATAATAGGATTGTCATTGCCAAAAAATGAGGCCCATTTGCCCTTGAGCTCAAAAGTGCCATCCTCAATTTCTTCCCTGCTGGGTTGAACTACATTTTTAAATGATTCGTTCTCCTTAAATCGCTTTAGCTTGTTTTTACTTCCCACGGAAACCAAAATTTTAATGATTTGGCAAAGCTAAGGAAATCTTGCAATGTTTTGGATTGTGATCTTCTGCAAATTATGGAATTGACCACCCGTATTAAGGTTGTTTACTGAACCCGATCCCGGAATAACCAATTACTGAACTAGGCTCCTTTGTTTTTGGCCTTTTCGAGGGTAAATGAAAACTCGGATCCAACACCTGGCACACTCTCTACATAAATTTTTTCGTCATGTGCCTCAATAATGTGCTTTACTATAGAAAGTCCCAAGCCTGATCCTCCCTCTGACCTGCTTCCACTCTTATCCACCCTGTAGAAGCGTTCGAAAAGTCGAGGGATATGATGTTTTTCAATTCCTTCGCCATTATCGGTCACCCTTACTATCACCTTATTCTTTATCAGGTTTTCAACACTCACCTCCGTGGTTCCGTTCTCATGCCCGTATTTGATAGAGTTGACAATAAGATTGGTGACAACCTGTTGTATTCTTTCCCTATCCGCACGAACTATGATCGGATGTATGTATTCCATATCAAAAGCCAAGGTGATATTTTTTTTGAGCGCTTTCATTTCCAATAAATCGAATACATTTTGAATCAATTCTATGATGTCAAAATCCGACAATTCCAAATGTAGGTCCCCCACCTCCAATTTGGTGATCATATCCAGATCTTTTACAATGTAGATGAGTCGCTCTACCCCTTTATTGGCTCTTTGCAAATACTTTTTCCGCACATTTTTGTCTTTCATGGCCCCGTCCAGCAGGGTAAGTATATACCCTTGGACCGTAAATAATGGCGTCTTTAATTCGTGGGACACATTTCCCAAAAAATCCTTGCGGTATTCTTCCCGGATCTTTAGGGTATCGATCTCTACTTTTTTATCCTTGGCAAATTTTTCTATTTCTTGGGTAAGGGTCGCCATATCCGTAGTAATGGTCCTAGATGACAAGGAGGAAGATTCCAACAGCGAGATATCATCATATATTTTTTTGGCCCTCTTATAAATAAATTTTTCTACCCTGACCTGAATAACAAAAAAGGATATTAAGAAGGAAAATAAAGCAAAAATACTGAGTAAGGACCAA
The DNA here is from genome assembly GCA_041602195.1 of Sediminicola sp. Classification (GTDB taxonomy): domain Bacteria; phylum Bacteroidota; class Bacteroidia; order Flavobacteriales; family Flavobacteriaceae; genus Sediminicola. Next base: position 5,016 of record JBFIGS010000130.1, read on the forward strand.
TCCATGGTGTCTTTAATTTTCATAAAGACCCCCATACAAACAGTTAAGACACCTGCGATTAACAGGGCCGACCTAAAGGCAAATTTGTATGATTTTCTTAGCGTTATAGCCATTATAGAACAAACTTATACCCAACACCTTTTACGGTCTTAAAATGCTCGTCACCAATTTTTTCACGTAATTTTCTAATATGCACATCAATGGTACGGCCTCCAACGACCACCTCATTGCCCCATACCTTGTCCAAAATCACCTCTCTCTTGAACACCTTGCTGGGCTTGGATGCCAATAAGGCCAACAATTCAAATTCCTTTTTGGGCAAAATGATCTCCTGTCCTTTGTTGACTATCTTATATTCTTCACGGTTAATAACGATGGAACCAACTTTGGTAATTTCTTCCGAATCGTCAGCTTCATCTTTTAGCCTGCGCAACAAAGCCTTTACCTTGCTGACCAAAACCTTTGGCTTTATGGGCTTAGTGATATAATCATCGGCACCGGCATCAAAACCTGCAACCTGTGAATAGTCCTCTCCCCTAGCGGTCAAAAAGGTAATAATGATATTTTCCAAGCCTTTGGTATTCCTGATGATCCCACAAGCTTCAATACCATCCATTTCCGGCATCATCACATCCATAATGATAAGGTGCGGCTGCTTTTTTTTAGCTTTTGCCACTGCCTCCATTCCATTCTTTGCTGTAAAAACCTCATAGCCCTCTGCAGATAGATTGTAACCGACAATCTCCAAAATATCCGGTTCGTCATCTACTAAAAGTATCCTAATCTCATTATTGTTCATTGGTCATACTATTGGTTTATCCAGTCAAAAGTAAAGATAATACTATTACGAAATGTCCGCTTAACGATGATTTAATATGGTAACCTTAAGGTAACACTAACAAAATAAACCTTTAACGCAGGGGTAACGTCAAGATTACAACATGTAGGTTTCTTTGCTGCAACTTTTAGAAATGAATGTAATGAGATTGTTATTGTTGAGTTTTTGCTTGGTATTTGTACTACAGACCAAGGCACAAGAAAACACAGGAAGGATTGTAGGGAAATTGATCGACAAAGAATTGAACGACGAGCCACTCCCTTTTGCAAATGTATTGATTAAAGGCTCCACAAAAGGCACTACATCGGATTTTGACGGGCTCTATGAAATCAGTGACTTAACTTCGGGTACCTACACCCTGTCCTTTAGTTATTTGGGCTATGAAACGGTAGAAATACCAGAGGTTCAAGTAGCCCCAGGAAAGGTTACTACCTTGAATATCCCGATGAGCGCCAACCAAGGGGTAACCTTGGACGAGGTTGTGATAACCGTTTCTGCAAAGAAGGACTCTGAGACGGCCCTGTTGTTGGATCAAAAAAGAGCCGTAGAAATAAAAGAAAGTATTGGGGCGGTTGAATTGGGAAAAATAGGGGTTTCAGATGTTGCAGCGGCCACTACAAAAATTTCAGGGGTAACCAGTAGCCAGACCTCAGGGGATGTATTTGTAAGAGGTTTAGGGGATAGATACCTTTCCACGACATTGAACGGATTGACCGTTCCTTCTGATGATGTGGAGAAAAAGAATATTGACCTATCCTTATTTCCAACTAGGGTTATCCAGAATGTAAGCATCAGTAAAACATATGCCGTTGAATCTTCTGCCGACCAGTCTTCTGGGGTTATTGATATTACTTCAAGAGAATTGAGCGGGACAGAAGAATTAGCTGTAGCAGCATCGGGAGGTATAAACACCAACGTGGCCAAAGGTGGGGTTTGGGACAATTTTAGGGTATCACAAAACCTAAGAAATACCTCTTTTGGTTTTTATACCAAAAACCAATCGGTCTTGCAGAGCATTACCGGTCAGGGTTGGAACACAGACAGGCAGGAGGCACCTATGGATTACTCCTATTCCGTATCCGCGGGGAAGAGATTCAATGATAAACTGGCGGTATTTCTAACCGGGTCACATTCCCAATCTTACGGTTACAAACAGGGTCTGTTCCGTCAATTTAGATCTAACTTCATTGATGATACGATAACGGATGCCACTACCTTTAAAAAGAATATTGTCAATACAGCCCTCTTGGATGTCACCTACCATATAAATGATAAGAACAAGGTTAAGTTGAGCACCTTTTTTGTTAATAAATTAAACGAGGAGGTTTTTGAAGGAGGTAGGAATGGGGAAGCAACCATATTTGAAGAAACAGCTCCCTCCGAAGGTCTTTTCCAATTCATAAGGGACCAGAATACAAAACAGACCCGTTTGCTGATCACCCAACTCTTGGGCACCCATCAAATAGGAGCTAAAAATACGTTGGAATGGGCGGGAGGTTTTAACCTATTAAATGCCGATGAGCCCAACAGAATTAGGAACGAGGTGAACTTTGACCCGGATGGTACATTTGTGCAGTTGGGAAGAAATGGAGGTTTCCAACAAAGGAAATCGAGCCAATTGATCGAGGACTTGGAGTATACAGGACGCGTGAAGGACATCTTGCGTATAATAGAGGAAGACGCCAAATCGTTTAAAATCGAAATTGGAGCTTCCTATAGAAATAAAACAAGGGATTTCAGCTCTGAGTTTATTGGTGTGGAAGAAACTTCCACCAATGCCATCAACCCCCCATCCATTGATAATCTTGGGGGAATTTTTCAACAGGCCAACTTTGACAATGGACTATTATCAATCAATCGCCTGGGAACCAATGCCAATGGGGAAAGAAAAGATATTTACACTGGGGAATTGGATTCAAAAGCCTTCTTTTCAGATTTCAACGTTGGGCTGGACAAATGGAATTTTAA
>JBFIGS010000131.1:0-7773 GCA_041602195.1 Sediminicola sp.
GACACTTTATTACATATGTCAAAACAATCTATTACAACACCACTAATACGTTGAATTAAAGATAGATATACGTATCACATCAGCGTGCATTTTAAAGATATTAACCCAGCTATATCATGGGTTCCCTAGTTCCTAGCTATTTTCTCCTGAAGCCCACATTAATCATCTATAAGAACGTTTTGATATACCTGAATTACCTAGATCTTTAGGTGTTGCAAAAGAACTTCTAATGATTTAAAACAGCAATCAAATTATATCTTAGTATAGTATTCATGTTCAAATTTTTATAACTTACCATTTGAAAATTACCAACCAAAAATAAACCATGAACACACGATTGACCTTCGCTACATTTTGCTTGCTACTTTATTTTTTCACTTTCAACCTACAGGCCCAGAATAACATACTTGAAAAACTCAATGAAATAGCAATTACCGATCAAAAAGTAATGATGCCCATGCGAGATGGTGTACGCCTGGCAACAGATATATACAGACCTAAAAGTGCAGCCCCTGTTCCCATTATCTTTTCACGGACCCCTTACAATTTCAATTCTTGGGGCGATGGGGAAGAAAGGACAAGGACTGCAGAACGGGCTTATGAGGCAGTAAAAAGGGGATATGCCTATGTAGTACAGAACGAACGTGGTAGATACTTCTCTGAAGGGGAATGGGATATTTTGGGGGTACCCCTGACCGATGGGTATGATGCCTTTTCATGGATGAAGGATCAACCGTGGTCCAACGGAAAAATTGGTACTTTGGGCTGTTCCTCAACTGCAGAGTGGCAAATGGCCGTAGCAGCTTTGGATCATCCATCACATGCAGCAATGGTTCCGCAAGGATACGGGGCTGGGGTAGGACGAATAGGCGATTATTATGAACAGGGTAACTGGTATAGGGGAGGAGTAGAACAGCTTTTATTCTTTTCGTGGCTATATGGTGTTGAACACGATAAATTCAAGCCACGAATTCCTGCCGGAGCCACCCAAGAAGATTTAATCCGCATTTCAAGATTTTACGACCTGGCACCAGAAAATCCATCTGTGGATATGGCCGAAGCATTAAAACATCTTCCAATCCAAGATATTATAAAGAATATGAATGGTAAAAAAGAGGTGTTTGACAAAATGGTACGACGCACCCCTAACCACAAAGATTGGTATACAGGCGGACTCTATCATGATAATATGGATTTTGGAGTTCCCAGTTTTTGGTTTGCCTCATGGTATGACGTCTCCATAAGTCCTAATTTGGCCCTTTTCAATCATGTGCGAAAAAATGCCAGGGACCAGGAAATAAGGGACAACCAGTACTTGGTCATAGCACCCACTTTACACTGTGCCTACACAAGTGCCACAGAGAATACAATTGTTGGGGAACGCAGTGTTGGAGATGCCCGGCTGAACTATGAAGAGCAGATTTATGCCTGGTTTGATCTTTGGCTAAAAGGGGAACAGAACAATTTTAAAGAAAATACCCCCAGGGTACAATACTATACCATGGGAAGTAATATCTGGCAATCGGCAAATGAATGGCCCCCTGTTAACACAAAACTGGAAACGTACTACATCAATAGTAAAGGAAGTGCCAATAGCTTATATGGGGATGGGAAACTAACAACCACCAAACCAAAACAGGACATGCCAGATTCATTTATTTATGACCCTATGAATCCCGTTACATCATATGGGGGTAATGTATGTTGTACTGGAAATGCAGTTAAAGGTGGAGCCTTTGACCAACAACAAATGGAAACTAGAAACGATATTTTGGTCTATACTACAGATATCCTTTCAGAAGGGGTAGAAGTCTCAGGCTTTATTGAATCTACCTTATATGTGTCCTCTGATGCCAAGGATACCGATTTTACCATTAAACTAATAGATGTTTATCCAGACGGTACCGCCTATAATTTGGATGAGACCATTCAAAGGGCAAGGTATAGGGAAGGCTATGATAAGGAAGTATTTATGCAAAAAGGAAAGGTATACAAGGTAGACCTAACACCAATGTCTACCAGTAATTACTTTAAAAAGGGTCATAGAATCCGAATCGAGATATCAAGTAGTAATTTTCCAAGGTTTGCCCGTAATTTAAATACCGGGGGAACCAATTATGATGAATCCAAAGGGGTGGTTGCCCATAATAAGGTGCATCATTCAGACACCTATCCGTCGCAGATAAGACTGCCGATGAAAAGAAAACAATAAGATGGAAAATTACTTTGATTGAATTGCCTTAAATATTTCAAAATCAACCCATTAATATCAATTAAGCTCATTTAAAACCTTTCCATGCCGTCTAGCTTTATCCAGGATCTAGGATTAATTTCCATCCTTCTTTTAATTGGTTTTATACTTAGAAATAGAATCACCTTTTTGCAAAAATTATTTATCCCTGTGAGTATTATTACAGGATTATTAGGCCTACTCTTGGGCACTAACGGGTTGGAATTTCTGCCGTTTTCGGATCAAATTGGATCTTATCCAGGAGTAATGATCGCCTTTTTGTTTGGCTCCCTGCCTTTCACCTTCGACATTGAAAAAGATAAATCAAAGGAGTTTAAAAGAAATACCGTTCAAATTGGAGGCGCATCCATTATCATCCTCTTGTTACAATGGGGAATAGGACTCCTGTTTGGGCTTACTATTTTAAGCTGGTTGTATCCCGGGATCCACAGCAGTTTTGGTGCCATCCTGGCCACAGGTTTTTTTGGGGGGCATGGAACTGCGGCAGCCATAGGGGAGTCTTTTGCCTCCAATCTGCAGTGGGTAGAAGCGCAATCCTTGGCAATGACAAGCGCTACTGTTGGGATATTTTCTGCAACTATGGGCGGGGTAATAATGGTGCAATGGGGTATAAAAAAGAATCACACCTCCTTTATCAAAAATTTTAATGAGTTGCCCAATAGTTATAAAACTGGTTTGATAGCTTTAAAGGACCAAAAGTCCATCGGGAAGGCCACATTTTCGAACATTGCCATAGACCCCTTATTAATGCATCTAATGCTAGTAGTATTTGTCGGGTTTGCCGGAATATTTCTCACCAATATTACCAAACCTTTTTTAAGTGGTTATACCATTGCCGCCTTTTCCTTTGCTTTTGTAGTAGGGTTACTGTTAAAGGCCTTGTTGTCCAAATTAAAATTAATGCAATACTTTGATCCGAAGCTGATGAGTAGAATTTGTGGGTTATTCGCAGATCTCATTGTGGTATTTGGAATCGCGTCCATAAAAACAGCTGTGGTGATTAAATTTGCCGGTCCCCTGCTTCTCATATTTGTTTTGGGTATAGCACTTGCTATTTTTCTGTTTCGGTTTATGGGTCCAAAATTGTTCATTACCTACTGGTTTGAAAAATCCATTTTCTTATGGGGCATGTCCTTAGGAGTAACTGCAATCGGAATCGCTTTATTGCGGATGGTGGATCCTGAATCCAAATCCGAAACATTACCCGTTTTCGCCTTGGGTTATATTGGGGTGACCCCATTTGAGGTCGCCTGTCTCGTATTTTTCCCAATTTTGGCCAGCCAGGGTTTTCAATGGCATTTTACCCTAGGCTGCCTGTTCGGTGGGATATCCCTGTTTTTCTTAATAAAAAGATTTAATGCGAAATACAAAGTCTTTTGACATACGTTTCAATAACCGGGATTGAGTTGAAACTTACTGTTATCGATACAAAATTTTAAAAAATACTTTTTTGAGGAAAGCTCCTATTCAATAGGGGCCTTGCTTCAACAATTAAAGTTTGACTTCAGAATCATACTCCTAAATATCGCATTTTATTGTTGTCCGGGCCTCCCTTCACTTGCATGATATACATCATGTTTTAAGTGGTTAAATGGTTATAATTTTAGAGTCATATCCTATATTAACCATTAAAAAATACTACAATGAAAAACCTAAGAACAATTGCGCTTCTTTTTTCAATAATCGTCTTACTTTCTGCATATAGTTGTGCGCAGAACACCGATATAGCGGCAATGTTGGAAAATACGGAAACAAGAAATGAAATTTTTAATACCATTGCCAATGATCGGGAAATGATGAGTTCCTTCATGGAAACCATTCAAAAGAATGAGAATGCAATGCAAATGATGCAAGGCAATACACATATGATGGGACATATGATGAAAGGAGGGGGTATGCAGATGATGATGAAAGACAGCATGATATTGCAAAATATGATGGGCAATAATGAGATGATGCATACCATGATGGGGAAAATGATCATGGACGGGGAGATGATGAACAATATGATGCAAATGATGGCGGAAGACGATATGATGAGCAAGGAATGTTTGGACAATATGGCAAAGAAGATGCAAGAGAAAGGAATGACGTCAAACAAAATGAAAAATTAAAAAAACGCTCCACTTCCTCCCAGGTAGAAAAGTAATATTATAAATTATGCACGATTATCATGGACATTATGGAGGCATGCATTTTATCTGGTGGATAATCTGGATGGCGGTAATCATTTTTATTGTCATAATACCTCGATTTAATCCCTTCCCAAAGAACGAAGAAAAAAAGGAAACCCCTTTAACCATCCTAAAAAGACGTTACGCAAAGGGAGAAATCACTAAGGAAGAGTTTCAAGAAGCCAAAGAAATAGTATTGCAGGATAACAAATCGTAAAATTAATAGTCATGGGCCGTTTAGAAAGTAAAAAATTTGGTGTGGCAGTTGGCTTTACGGTTGCATTATGTTACCTGTTCTGTATAATCATTATGCTCACCACAGGGGAGCAAGGCACCATAAAGTTCTTCAACAGCCTATTGCATGGAGTAGATATAAGCAGTATTATACGAATGGATGTTCCCTTCTGGGAAACGATTCTAGGGCTCTTGCAGACATTTATTATTGGTTGGCTTATAGGCTTTTGCATTTCAGTTATTTACAACTACCAATTAAAACCCAAATAACCAATTCTAATACTCAGATGCCAAGGAATCCATTTTTTATATTATTGATCCCTATTGGCCATATGGTTATATAAAATGAATGGTTGGGATTTCAATACAGAGAATGGTTCAGGGTAAAAACCCAGGTAGTACCCGTCACATAAATCTTTGGTGTTAAATATTCGCTGCCACAGTTGATCACCATGCAAATAATACCTTCAACCCATTGAAATGTTCTTTTACCTAAGAAAAGAGCGGAATACCCCCATTGCCAGAAAATTAATAATTACGTTTTATGGACAATTTTGATTAGGAATCCCCAATCATATTTACTTATATTGTAACTATAGATTTTCAATTCATTGGAGCAATAATAATAGCCGGGAAAATCAAAGAAAGACATACTACTGAAAATATACTATAAACCATGGTTGGAACATGCTTGGTTCGTATCACTAATAAAACAATACCAATAAGCCTAGATGGCCACTATACCATATAAAATAAACTGTTATGAAGTCAATGCCTACTGCTTTAACTTGGTATGAGATAGCGAACGTAGAGGAATTGGATTCCCCTTCTATTGCCTTGTACAAGGATCGCCTGCTCTTTAACATTCATAAGATGAAGGCGATGGTTGGCGATGATGTATCCAGGTTGATGCCCCATGTTAAAACCAATAAAATGCCGAAGGTGATTGCCCTAATGATCTCCAATGGCATCACAAGGTTCAAGGCGTCTACTATTGCAGAGGCCGAAATAGCCGCCCAGGAAGGAGCTAATGAGGTCTTGATAGCCCACCAATTGGTAGGCCCCAAAGTAGAACGTTTGGCGTCGCTCATTGAAAATTATCCAAAAACTGTATTCTCAACCCTTGTAGATAATATTGCTTCCGCCCAACGGCTTAATGAGGTGGCTTTGAATAATAACCTTCGTATAGAAATTTTCATTGATATCAACAACGGCATGGACCGCTCTGGGATAGAAATGGGAGCCGGCTTGGATGAACTTGTTTTAGAAGTCAAAAGCCTTAACGGTCTATATTTTAGAGGTTTACACGTGTATGATGGACATTTAAGGAATAGCGACTTTCAAAAAAGAAAGGAAGAGATAGAGCATGGCCTAAAAATGGTCAATACACTATACGTCCAATTAAAAAAGGAGGACCCAAATTGCCAGCTTATTTGTGGCGGTACACCTTCTTTTACGGCCCACCTCTTGGAAGAAAGCCGTATCTGTAGTCCGGGCACATGTTTGTTTTGGGATTGGGGATATGGCGACAACATGGAGGAACAAGAATTCAAATATGCTGCCCTTTTGGTCACGCGAGTGATTTCTAAACCTAAAAATGGTATTATTACATTAGATCTTGGGCATAAGGGGGTGGCCTCAGAAAATCCTATAGACAGTCGGGTGAGATTTCTGAATCTATCGGATTATGAGCTTCTATCACAAAGTGAGGAACACGGAGTACTTAGGGTAAAGGATTGGGATAAAATTGCGGTCGGTGATGTTTTCTATGGCGTACCGTATCACATTTGTCCCACTATCAATTTATATGACGAGGTCGCTGTAATCGAAAATGGTAAAAAGGTGGACACATGGCAGATCACGGCACGTAAAAGAAAAATCAATATTTAACTATTACATCTTCTAAAATCCATGAAAAAACTATTATTTCTTTCCTCTATAATTCTGACCATAATTGCTTGTAATACCCAAACAACTGTTCCGCTTTATAACGGCCAAAATTTAGAAGGCTGGCACGTGGATGTTCCAGAAATGGATACCCTACCAAATACGATTAATCCCTTTGTAGTTCGAGATGGGAATTTGGTGAGCCTAGGGACCCCCAGAGGCCATCTAATCACCGATGCTGAGTATAAAGATTACAGGTTGGATATTGAATACCGCTTTACAGGAGAACCGGGGAATTGCGGAATTTTGGTTCACGCTTCCACGCCAAGGGCTCTTTACAAGATGTTCCCAAAATCTATTGAGGTTCAAATGGAACATGAAAATGCCGGGGACTTTTGGGTGATTGTGGAAGATATTACTGCCGATAATATGGTAGAGCGAAGAGGTCCCAAGGAATCATGGGGTATTATCGAAGGTACGAACAGGCGAATTGAAAACTTGAAGAACGGTTTGGAAAAACCCTTGGGTGAATGGAATACCATGGTGATCGAATGTTTTAAAAATGAAATAAAAGTTTGGGTCAACGGTACATTGGCAAACTATGGGTACAATGCAACGGTTAGCAGTGGACAGATTGCCGTGCAAGCAGAAGGGTCGGAGGTAGAGTTCAGGAAACTGGAACTCACACCGATCACTGAACTTAGTAATGTCCTGGAGTAGGTGTTGGCTTGGAATCCTCCTTATTTTTTTCTACTTTATTAAAAATACAATATTGAAAATTTATGAGTAGAGCCTTTGTTAAAGAAGATGACCAAGAAGAAATACCTATAATTTCCCCAAGAGCACACTTGCCGGCAGGGGAGACCAATTATGTAACCCCTGAAGGATTACAAAAGTTGATGGATGAAAGAGAATTACTGTTACTTGAGCGCAGTACTTTGGAGGTCGCCGACGCCAACGAAAGAAGAATTGCATTATTGGTTCTGAACGGTAAACTCCAATTGCTGAATGACCGAATAAAAAGCGCCAGACCTATTGACCTTGGAAGTCAAGATAAGGAAAGTGTAAGGTTTGGAGCACAGATACAATTAAAAGTACAAGCAACAGGAAAATTACAAAAGCTTCAGATCGTAGGTGTAGATGAGGCTGATATCTCCAAGGGTAAAATTGCATTTACGTCACCCTTGGCCAAAATCCTGAACCATAAAAAGGTAGGGGAAGAGGCAA
>JBFIGS010000132.1:0-7720 GCA_041602195.1 Sediminicola sp.
CCTTCAAGAGGTGTTTTTAGATTGCAAACAAAAACAAAAAGCCCTTTTGGAGTTCCAAAAGGGCTTTTATTATATGTTATGGTTTAGATATTATCTTTTCTTGAAGACGATCTCTGTTCCTGTTAAACTTTCTGCTTCGATATCTTCCCCAGCAACAATCAGGCTGCTACTACTGAGCTGTATGGTTGCCGTCTCTGCCATACCTGTAGCATCGGTAATGGTCAGCTGGTCGCCTTCCAAGCTCCATGTTGCATCTTCTTCCTCAAAACTTGTAGGACACGGGATGGATGTTGAATTGAAATCGATCGCAATATCACTAACACCACTTCTGGTGATCAACGTGCCATCGGCCTTAAAGGTAAGTGCCAATAACTCACAATCCTGTGCAATCAAGACATCAAAAATTCCCTTTGCAAATAAAAGATCCTGATTGCTCGAATCATTGACCTTTAATTCTGCCACATCCCAAGTACCCTCTATGGAAGCAGTTCCCATGGAGTTATCTTTATCCGATGAACAGGAAAAACCCAATAAGGCAACACATACGAAACTTAAAAAACTACGCTTAATCATGTCTTTGGTTTTAATTTTAGGACTAAACGCTTAAAAAGGGATTATATTTCATCCGCCACCTAGATAGTTGCCCTTGGGAGTCCTTATTACAATGGGAACCCAATACCTCCTTTTAATAAGGATCCGCTGAACCTACACCAAGGACTACTTGGGCCAGAAGCAACCAATAGAACTTTTAAGGATCATGACCCGTGCCGGTTTATATTCTGAATTAACCTTGTTTTTGTCCCAAATCCACTGTCGCCCCTTTATTATAAAATTCAAAATAGCTTCTAAAACGTACTCCCTGAATTCTTTGAAAAAATAATACCAAACAACCATTTGTATTTCAAGTTAATAGTTGTACATTTGCAGCCCGTTTAACGGGATTGAAGTGTTTAATAAATAAATAAATTAGTGTGGACACATTAAGCTATAAGACAATTTCGGCCAATAAAGCTACCGTTCAGAAGGAATGGTTATTGGTTGATGCTGAAGGGGAAACATTAGGAAGATTGGCTTCCAAAGTGGCTAAAATGCTACGAGGAAAGTACAAGCCTAATTTTACACCGCACGTTGATTGTGGAGATAACGTAATCGTTATCAATTCAGAAAAAATCAAACTTTCTGGAAACAAATTAGAGTCGAAGACCTACATACGCCACACAGGGTATCCTGGAGGACAGAGGTCACAGACTGCTAGTGAGTTGATGGAAAAAAATCCTGCGCAAGTTATTGAGAAAGCTGTAAAAGGGATGTTGCCTAAGAACAAATTAGGTGCTGAACTTTTCAGAAATCTAAAAGTGTATGTAGGATCTGAGCACAACCAAGAAGCGCAAAAACCAACAGCAATTAACTTAAACGAATTTAAGTAATGGAAGTAATTCACAAAATCGGTAGAAGGAAAACCGCTGTTGCTCGTGTTTATGTTTCAGAAGGTAATGGAAACATCACAATCAACAAAAAAGACTTGAATGTATACTTTCCTACTGCTACTTTGCAGTACAAAGTAAAACAGCCTTTCGCATTGACAAGCAACGACGATAATTTTGACGTAAAAGTCAATGTTTATGGTGGTGGTATCACTGGACAAGCAGAAGCGATCCGCTTAGCTTTATCTAGAGCGCTATGTGAAATGGATGCTGAGCACAGACTTGTTTTGAAGCCAGAAGGCCTTCTTACTAGAGATCCAAGAATGGTTGAACGTAAGAAATTCGGTCAGAAGAAAGCTCGTAAGAAATTCCAGTTCTCGAAACGTTAATACTTTATTGTTTAAAGTATTGCGGTGGGTGGGATCAATCCCCAACATATTGATCCAAAAAAAGCTAAGGGCAACCTTGGCCATTCATTAAAGTTCATTGATATATCCTAACCAGTTTAGGATAAATTTAAACCATGTTGTCGTTGTCCCAAAGGAACACGTAAGACACTTTGGAGCATAGTTTAGCATCTAAATGCTGAAGGCTACATCACAGTGATGTACCACTTTAGTATTGCTAATTCAACAGAACGTAAACTAGTACAAAAAAATGGCAAACAATATTGAAGTAAAAGACCTTCTAGAGGCAGGTGTACATTTTGGTCACCTTACAAGAAAATGGAATCCAAATATGGCTCCCTATATCTATATGGAGCGTAACGGGATTCACGTTATCAACTTATACAAAACTGTTGCAAAATTAGAGGAGGCTAATGAGGCCCTTAAAAAAATTGCAGCATCTGGTAGAAAAATTCTTTTCGTTGCTACCAAGAAACAAGCAAAAGACATCGTAGCTGAAAAAGCTGGAAATGCAAACATGCCTTACATCACTGAAAGATGGCCTGGTGGAATGTTGACCAACTTTGTAACTATCCGTAAAGCCGTTAAAAAAATGGCCTCTATTGATAGAATGAAGAAAGATGGTACTTTCAACACCCTTTCTAAGAAAGAGCGTTTGCAAGTTGAGCGTTTACGTGCAAAATTGGAGAAGAACTTAGGTTCTATTTCTGAAATGACACGTCTACCTGCTGCTTTGTTCATTGTAGATACCATGCGCGAGCACATCGCCGTTAAAGAAGCATTAAAATTGAACATTCCAATTTTTGCTATGGTAGATACCAATTCCGATCCAAGACCTATCGATTATTTGATCCCATCCAATGATGATGCTTCTAAATCTATCGATGCTATCTTGACACACGTTTCAAATGCTATTATCGAAGGATTGGCAGAACGTAAGTCGGAGAAAACAGAGAAAGAAGAGCCTAAGGCTGCTGCTCCTAAAAAAGCTGCAAAACCAGATGACTTGACTAAAATTGAAGGTATAGGCCCAAAAATTGCCGAAGTTTTCAACGAGCAAGGCATTATGACTTTTGCTGATCTCGCTTCCAAAACTGAAGATGACTTAAAAGAAATCTTGGTTGAAGCTGGTTCTACTTTTGCTTCCAACAACCCAGCTTCATGGGCAAAGCAAGCAAAAATGGCTGCTGAAGGTAAATGGGCAGAGCTTAAAGAATGGCAAGAAACTGTAAAAGGTGGTGTAGAATAAACCCCTTTTTCCATACTATAAACTAAATATTAATTTAACATTGCCCTAAACCAAATTGCGCACCACGTAATTACTTTAGGGCAATATTAAAACATACACAAAATGGTAAAGATTACCGCTGCAGAAGTAAATAAATTAAGACAGACCACAGGTGCTGGAATGATGGATTGCAAAAAAGCCTTAGTGGAAGCTGAAGGTAATTTCGAAACTGCAATTGAAATTCTACGTAAAAAAGGTCAAAAAGTAGCTGCCAATAGAGCTGACAGAGAATCTTCAGAAGGAGCAGCTATTGCAAAGGTTAGTGCTGACAATACCTCTGGTGTTGTTATCTCTTTGAACTGTGAGACCGACTTCGTAGCTAAAAACGAATCTTTCGTGACTTTGGCCAACGAACTTGCTGATCTTGCTTTGAATTTTGACAAAAAAGAAGATTTTCTTGCTGCAGATTTCAAAGGTATCACAGTACAGGACAAACTTATTGAGCAAACTGGAGTTATCGGAGAAAAACTTGAGATCGGTGGTTTCGAAAGATTGAGTGCTCCTTTTGTAGGATCTTACATCCACGCAGGAAACAAAATAGCTACATTGGTTGGACTTTCTGCTTCTGTTGATGGTGCAGATGTTGCCGCTAAAGATGTTGCTATGCAAGCTGCTGCAATGAATCCTGTAGCTTTGAACGAAGCCGGTGTAGACCAGTCTATCATAGACAAAGAAATAGAGATCGCCAAAGACCAATTGCGTCAAGAAGGCAAGCCAGAAGCTATGTTGGACAATATCGCTAAAGGTAAATTGAACCGTTTCTTTAAAGATAACACCTTGGTAAACCAAGATTTCATTAAAGACAGCAAACAAAGTGTTGCACAATATGTAAAATCTGTAGATTCAAATCTTGAAATTACAGGATTTAAAAGAGTTGCCCTAGGGTAAGCTCTTCCTTATATAAATTAAAAATCCGCTTCCTCAAGAAGCGGTTTTTTTATGCCCAAAAATTAAACTTCCATTGCGCCCCATTTGCCCTCAACCATTGTTTAAAAAGCGTCATTACGGGCAAAATCTACTTTGATACCAAAGGCCATTTCAGCCCACCTTACACTTACTGGTCCTGGTTTTTATATCAACAAACCAGAGTATCGATCCCTCCACAAGTCTCAGGAAAAAAGAAGGGGTGCCATTCTTACGAACAGCGCCCCTTTATTTTACATATTTTCATTATGGCCTTTAGCCTTTCATCCAAACGTTCCTTAATGCCTCTTGTTCCGCAGTCGCGTTTTCCATGGGAACAATAGTTTCCAGCTCCACCATGGGCGTGCCCACTGTACCGGATAAGGTTATTTCCTCGCCATCACGTGCCACAATCATTTGAATCTCCTTATCAGCAGACCAACCAAAACTCTCCCCTATAATGGGTCGTATGGTCTCCAAGGAAATGTCCACTCCATCTATACGCTTAATTACGTCACCCCCCTTGGCTCCCAAATTAATAAAAAAGCTGTTCAAGGTGATCCCTTCCCTAATAAAAATGGCGTTGTCGTTGTTCCCATCAACGTCTATATATGGAATATCCCCATTCAAAAAATAACCACTCTCCTGGGTTACGTCCGTGATCGTCAAACCTACTTTAGACAAATAGGCAGGGTAATCAATAGGGGTATTTCCTATCACATGGGTTTCAAAAAATTCTCCCACTTCCGGATAAGTCATTGCGGTAATTTCGCCAATTAGCTCATTGTCCTCAAAAGGAACTTGATCTCCGTATTTCTTGGAAAGCTCCTTTAGCAACCACAAGACCCCTTTTTCACCTTTACTAAGATCACGTAAGGTAATGTCCAAAGCCATATTGATCAAGGTTCCCTTTTCATATACGTTGGCATAGTTCTCCTTATACGGGGCCATTAAGATATTTTTGCTCATTTCCGTAAAGGACATGTTATCATCATACCTTTTGGCATTATTGATCTTGTCCATAATTCTTGTGTAAAAATCAGCCTCATCAATAAGCCCCTGTTGAATTTGGAACAGATTCGCAAAATATTCGGTAGTACCCTCGTACATCCACAAATGATCGGACATTTTTGGATCGTTAAAATCAAAAAATTGTATTTCCTTGGAATGTACACTCAAAGGCGTAACGATATGAAAAAATTCATGGGATACAACATCTACCATGGCCTGCTCCAAACGATCCAAGGGCATTTGCTCGGGTAATACTACAACGGTGGACGTATGATGCTCTAAGGCCCCAAAACCCGACGCATCTTCCTCCCCTAGTGTGGAGAGGTATAAAATAATATTGTATTGTTTGGTACTATTGACTTCCCCCAAAAATGATTTTTGCGCCTCCATCATGGTTTGCATTCTTTCTCTAAGATCTGAAGCCGTATAGATCTGGTTAGGGGAATAAATCACCAAGTTAACGGTGATCCCACTTATTTCAAATGATTCAACGGTAGCTTTTGCATACATAATAGGATTGTCTATCACCTCAAAATACCTACCGGCTACAAAAGTATCCACCCCATTGGTCCCACTCTTTTTGGTCAAGGAAGTGGTTGACGAAAGATTGGATGGAGCGCTTATCGCAATCTCATAAGGAACCTCTTTTAAACCATCAAAATAGCCTATAAAACCATGGAGATTGAGCATGAAGTTCTCCCCTTTAAGAATATTGGTGCCTGCAGGCGAAAAAACAGCCTCCTGCACTTCCCCTTCCGTATCATAGGTGTCATTTACCTCATAGGTTACCTTATCCAAGGCCTTCCCATTGCTTATATTCCAGGTATTATCATCAGATTTTGAAAAAGACAATTCTTTCCCCTTATAATCGTAAGCCTTAAAATTTTGGATATATTTTCCATAATTATCCTCACTGTACGTCCCGGGAACAGTTTTTGGGATAAAAAACGTAACATTATCCGTGGTAAAGGCGCCGGGATCCACACTTACCTTGACCCGATCATCCACAACATTCACTAAATCTATAGCGGTCATAATAGGCATATTGGAGGCAGGTACCAAGTTCTTGGACGCACCGCAACCCATTAGAGATAATCCGGCAAGGATAATCAATACACTTTTTTTCATTTTAAAATTTTAAGAAGTTTGTATCGGGCCGCAAAGTACAATCCCGATAATTCATACAAGATTATAAAATAATATACAGACAATCATCTCTCTTTACAAATAATTTAAGACTACATTAAAGACATACGAAGGCTTCCGTAAATTATTTTGATTATTTTTGCTTCGATTTAATCAATAATTACACCATGCAGTATAAAAGAATACTTCTAAAACTTAGCGGAGAAGCATTAATGGGGGAAAGACAATATGGAATTGACCCTAAACGCCTTTCCGAGTATGCCGAGGAAATAAAAATTATTGTCGATAAGGGAGTAGAAGTTGCCATAGTTATTGGTGGTGGAAATATTTTTAGAGGTTTATCTGGAGAGAACAACGGCATAGACAGGGTTCAAGGAGACCATATGGGGATGTTGGCAACGGTTATCAATGGCCTTGCACTACAAAGTGCCCTAGAGGTAAAAGGTATCCCCACCCGATTACAATCTGCCATAAAAATCAACGAAGTTGCCGAACCATTTATCAGAAGGAGAGCAATAAGACATTTGGAAAAAGGAAGGGTAGTGATCTTTGGAGGAGGAACCGGTAATCCATATTTCACCACAGATTCCGCCGCTGTCCTAAGAGCTATTGAAATTGAAGCCGATGTGATCCTTAAGGGAACAAGAGTAGACGGAATTTATAGCTCAGATCCAGAAAAAGACAAAAACGCCACTAAGTTCAATACCATTTCCTTTGCGGATGTGCTGAACAAAGGGTTAAAGGTTATGGACACCACAGCGTTCACTTTGAGCCAAGAAAATGAACTCCCGATTGTGGTTTTTGACATGAACAAAAAAGGAAATCTACTTAAGATTGTTTCCGGAGAGAATGTTGGTACCATGGTAAACATTTAATTTTTGTTACTTTTAGATAGATTAGTTTTTAAATTTTAGCATATATGAACGAAGAGATAAGTTTTATTATTGATACGGCCAAGGAATCTATGGATGCTGCCATGAAACATTTGGAAAAGGCGTTTGTAAAAATTAGGGCCGGAAAAGCGAGCCCAATTATGCTCTCCAGTGTAATGGTTGAATATTATGGCTCTCAAACTCCATTAGGACAAATTGCCAACGTTAATACCCCGGATGCAAGAACAATATCCGTTCAGCCATGGGAGAAAAATATGCTTCATGAAATTGAAAAAGCGATCATGAACGCCAACTTGGGATTCAACCCCATGAACAATGGTGACAACATCATTATCAATGTGCCGCCCCTTACCGAAGAGCGTAGAAAGGACTTGGTAAAACAAGCCAAAGCAGAAGCGGAAGATGCCAAAATTGGAATTCGCAATGCGAGACAGGAAGCCAACAAAGAAATAAGAAACGCAGATATCTCCGAAGATTTACAAAAAAATGCTGAGGCAGATATCCAAGAACTTACCAATACATACATTAAAAAAATTGACTCCGTTCTGGGCATTAAAGAAATTGAAATAATGAAAGTCTAATCGTATGATTAGCTAAATGAACAAAGAGCGCCATATGAGTCGCTGGTTGTTTTTTTTAATATACTTA
>JBFIGS010000133.1:0-7674 GCA_041602195.1 Sediminicola sp.
AAAGATGTATCAAAAGCCAAGGAAATACATATAATCGGTTTTGGTCCTGCAGGGATGTATGCCGCTCTAAGATGCATAGAACTTGGTTATAAGCCTATTGTTTTGGAACGTGGAAAAAAAGTTAGGGAAAGAAGGCGCGACTTAAGAGCCATTAACCAACAACACACGGTAGATGAGGATTCGAATTATTGTTTTGGGGAAGGCGGGGCCGGCACCTATTCCGATGGAAAGCTATATACCCGAAGCCTTAAGAGAGGAGATGTAAGAAGAATTTTTGAGAATCTGGTTTACCATGGTGCCACGGAGCAAATATTGATTGATGCCCACCCCCACATAGGCACCAATAAGTTGCCCCAAATTGTGGAAAACATAAGGGAGACCATTTTAGAATATGGTGGGGAGATTCATTTTGAAAGTCGGGTTGTGGATTTCATCATTAAAAACAACGTCCTCCAGGCCCTTATTTTAAAGAACGGCACGGAGATGAAGGTGAATTCCGTGATTTTGGCCACAGGTCATTCCGCTAGGGACATTTATTATTTATTGCACAAAAAGGATGTGGTGCTCCAAGCCAAGTCGTTTGCCATGGGGGTAAGGGTAGAGCATCCACAACATATAATAGACAGCATTCAATATCATTGTGAGGGGGAACGCAATGAATTACTGCCTGCCGCAGCCTATAGTTTGGTACAGCAAGTAAAGGATAGGGGAGTATATTCGTTTTGTATGTGTCCAGGCGGGTTTATTGTTCCGGCCGCCACGGCAGAAGGAGAAGTGGTCGTTAACGGCATGTCGCCCTCCAGAAGAAATAATTTATATGCCAATTCTGGCATTGTAGTGGAAATTAATGTGGAGCAGGATATTCCGAAATACGATCACTTTGGTGCACTTAAAGGCTTGGAATATCAAAAGGATCTAGAAAAATTGGCCTATACTGCTGGTGGTAGGAGTCAGACTGCCCCTGCCCAGAGACTTACGGACTTTGTTGAAGGAAAGCTTTCTGTGGATTTAAATGACACTTCCTATCAACCAGGATTAAAATCGGCCCCATTACATTCCCTATTACCCAAACTTATTGGTAGTAGGCTAAGAACTGGATTTAAGGCATTTGGAGATAAGATGCACGGCTACTATACAGCCGAGGCCAATATAGTAGGTGTAGAATCTAGAACCTCTTCGCCCGTAAATATTCCAAGAAATGAACAATTGGAACATCCACAGATCAAAGGCCTGTTTCCATGTGGTGAAGGTGGAGGTTACGCGGGAGGCATTGTTTCCGCTGCCATGGATGGAGAAAGGTGTGCCGAGGCAGCCGTGAAGGGAATTTAAAAATAGAATTAAAGAAAAGCTACTTATGGAAGAAGCCCAAGCAACAAGAATTAATAAATATCTGAGTGAGGTAGGATACTGCTCTAGAAGAGCGGCCGATAAACTTATTGAGCAGGGAAGAGTAACCATAAATGGAGCTGTGCCCGAAATGGGAACCAAAATTGTTCCCGGTGACGAAGTGCGTGTAGATGGGGAACTAATAACTGAGCCTAAAGAAAAACAAGTCTATATAGCCTTTAATAAGCCCATAGGTATTGTTTGTACTACCGATACAGGGGTTGAAAAGGATAATATTATCGATTTTATAGGATATCCCAAGCGTATCTTCCCCATAGGCCGTTTGGACAAGCCCAGCGAAGGTCTTATTTTACTGACCAGTGATGGGGATATTGTCAATAAAATCCTCAGGGCAAGGAACAACCACGAAAAAGAATATATTGTTACGGTAAACAAACCGGTTACTAGGGATTTTGTTCAAAAAATGAGCGCGGGGGTTCCAATATTGGATACGGTTACCAGAAAATGCCATGTGGAGGAAATAGGCAGAAATGTTTTTAAAATTGTCCTAACCCAGGGCCTAAACCGACAAATTAGAAGAATGTGCGAGCACTTGGGGTACAGAGTGGTTAAATTAAGGCGGGTTAGGATCATGAATATCAATCTGGATATGCCCGTTGGTAAATGGAGATACCTTACAGAGCAAGAACTGAACGGGATCAACAAATTACTAGCCGCTTCTTCGAAAACACATCACGATTAATTTATTAAAACAAATACCAACACGCCATGTACATTCCTGCACACTATAAAAATGAAAACTTAGACGAAGTAAAGGAATTTGTTAAGAAAAACAGCTTTGGTATCTTGGTCAATCAGGCAAAGGGCAGACCTTGGGCAAGCCATATCCCATTGGAATTGGACGTGGATAAAGACGGGCAAGATGTCCTAGTAGGCCACATCTCAAAAGCCAATTTGCAATTGGAAGATTTTAAGGAAGACCAAGAGGTACTATGTATTTTTAATGGCCCACATAGTTACGTGTCGTCCTCATGGTACAAAGAGGAAGAAGTACCTACCTGGAACTACATTGCCGTTCATATGTACGGAAAACTAGTCGTCATGCAAGATGCTGATGTACTGGCATCCCTTCATAAATTGGTCGATAAATATGAGCAGGATTCAGCCAATCCCCTCTCGTTAGACAATTTGTCGCCAAGTATCATGCGGCAAACCAAAGGTATCATAGGGTTTAAAGTAGTGATCAATGAAATCCAGGCCGCTTATAAATTATCCCAAGGCCGTGAAGATGATCATCCAAATATTATCCAAGAACTAAAAAACAAAGGTTGTCCAGGGTCAAGTGCTATTGCCGATCACATAAATTCTAAAAAATAAGGTAAAAGCATTCCTCCTTTTCTTATTCTTCGGAAAACTCCAGAGTAGCCATCCCCGAATAACGAGAATCATCAATATCCATGATCCACATTTCTTTACCGTACTTGCCATTCATTTTGGTAACGTATGCTTCCCTTGCAGCCTGGCTATCGTTAAAATGTGCCAGATACACATAGTTCAGTCCGTTTTCAGGATTTCTGAAATGGTTCACCTCTAAACCCTCTGCCCGTAATTCCTTAACAAAATTTTCCATATAGGCCTTATTACCAAATACATTGGCCACAATATAATGTCCTTGGTCTATCCCAGGAATTTTACCAAACTTACGGGTGATTATATCTTGGGGATCATTGTATTCCGGTCTCTCCCTAGCCTTTGAATTATATTCCTCAATGGTATTGGATACTACTTTTATATCCTCCGTATTGGGGTCGGCAACCAAATGATCTACTAATTCTGTATCCTTCGGTAAGGCTTTATCGTTGTTCACGAAGTAAACCCTTTTTGCAGTTTGCTCTAAATCTGGTCGGGCTCCCTTGGTTTCCCTTTTAACAATGCGCATTACCATTTCAAATCGACGTTCTAGATCCCTTTCCCTATTGGCTTCCAGGGAATCCAATCTAAATTGAAGTTGTTGAAGGAGGGCATAATTTTCGCCTTTACTCTCTTCAAAGTTATCCATATCCTTGATCAAAGGTTGTTTTTCATTATTTGCTTGTGTTTCCTCAACAGCAAATGATTGATAGCTGTCTGTATCCAAATTCACCATATCCTCCGTGAGTTTTGGTATAAACGAAAGGGCTACGGAAATTTCATGGGTTACCCCGAAATTTTCATAATTGTTAGACAAGCCTTTTTCAAAATTATAGCCCAAAGATAATCTGCGACTTAGATTAAAGCCTGTCCCGGCAGAAACTCCGTAAAAACTATCATATCCTCCCTGCAACCATCCTACTTTGGGAAGATCTAAAATTATCCCACCTCCATATTCAATGCTTTCCTGACCTCTGAATCTTACCCTTGCCAAGGGCAAAAGTCGCCCATCCTCAAAAACACCACCTTTATTGTTTAATCCATGGGTATATTGAAGGTGTGTAGAAAAGGTCTTTTCATTGAAATTGGTCAACGATTTTCCAGTTTTTAGATTAAAATCGACCAAATTTTCCGCAAAAACACCAATATCAAATTTTCCGATAGCCAAATTCATCCCTGGTTGGAAAGCCAAAATGGAGCTTTCATTCAACCCATCCAAAAAAGGATCTTCCTCTCCGGTCACAATTTTACTTTGGTCCACATTACTGCGATAATATGGAATATTAACGCCAAAGGAGAAAACGCTATTTGCACTCAAACGAACCCCATATGCATAATTGGCCAATATGCCAATATTGGTTACCACCCCCTCTGTTTGATTGTAAAGGCTTAGCCCCAATCCGGTACGGTCATTAATCCTACCACTATAACTTAAAAAGTAATTCTGCACATTGTTTTCATAATAGGCAGATTGACTCCTATGAAAAAAGTTGATGTAGGATTTATCTTCCCTAACGGTAGAAAAGGTAGGGTTGATTAAAAACCTATTGAACTTAAGCAGGTTTTGAAAAGGCACATCGTATTTGAGGTAAGGATTTTCTTCTTGTGCATTTAAGGAAAATGACAATGGAAGCAATACTAAAAAAAGAAATACAACGGATAGCTGGTTACCCTTTAATGAAAGGGGGGAATTGTTTTTGGGGGTTTTCATGGCATAAGCATTACATGCACATAAAATCAGTTCCTTTAATGCGATTCAACATGGCTAATAGGATAGCTCATGAAGGGATGTTATTACTATTATTGGAATCAATTTTATGACATAGGTTAATAGTTTCTAGACTTTGGGATAATATGAAGATAACCATTATCAGCTTAAACGATTAATTTTTTCGATGAAATGCACATCGCACAAATTCTATAGAACTGCCATCCATCCAGTTACTCAATAAAATACAACGCCTATACGTCCACATTACCACCTATCCCCTCCTAATGCGAAACATAAAAAATGTTAAAAAAATAAAAACAAGGTCCCAAACCGCCAAACTTCTCAAGCACAACACTATAAGGGCATTAAAACCAGAGATGATTCCACAAAAAAACCATCCGTTTTTAACGGATGGCTTTACTATTGAAGATTATAATAAATGATGTCTAGCTGTTCTTCAAGGATTTCATATCTATGACAAATCGATATTTCACATCTGATTTCACCAGACGGTCAAATGCCTCATTAATATTCTGCATATCTATCATTTCTATATCTGAAACCACATTGTGCTCCCCACAGAAATCCAACATTTCTTGAGTTTCTTTGATGCCACCTATCAAGGAACCAGCAATACGTTTACGTCCCATGACCAGACTACCTCCATGTAAAGGATCTAGGGGCTCAATAGCTCCAACCAATACCATTGTAGCATCTCTTTTTAAAAGATTCACGTAAGGGTTCATATCGTGTCCAACAGGGATGGTATTCAATAGGAAATCAAAAGAACCGGCATGCTTTTTCATCTGATCTTCTTCTTTCGAGATCAGAACTTCGTCCGCTCCCAATTTCTTGGCATCGCCACTTTTAGAGGGAGATGTTGTAATCATTACTACATGGGCTCCCATGGCATGTGCGAATTTGATTCCCATATGTCCAAGTCCTCCAAGTCCTATGACCCCTACTTTATCCCCTTTTTTTACATTCCAATGTTTTAATGGAGAATAGGTGGTGATACCGGCACACAGTAAAGGTGCTGCCGCCCTTGGATCTAAATTTTCAGGTACACTCAATACAAATTCTTTATCAACAACCACTTGCTCTGAATATCCTCCAAAGGTATGTCCGCCCAAGTGCTTGTCAGGTCCATTATAGGTGAAGGTGGCCCCATTTTCACAGAATTGCTCCATGTCATCCTTACAGGCGCTACATTCTTGGCAAGAATCTACCATACATCCCACTCCTACCAATTGTCCTACTTTAAATTTTGTGACATTGGCACCAATTTCAGTAATACGGCCGATGATTTCATGCCCTGGCACAACCGGATAAACAGAATTTTTCCAATCGTTCCTCACCTGGTGCAAATCGCTGTGGCAAACCCCACAGAATTCAATATCTATTTTCACGTCATTTGCCGTGACATCCCTTCTGTCCAATTTAAATGGAACCATGTCCGAATCCGATGTCTTGGCCGCGTATGCTTTTACTTCTGTCATATCGTTTTATTTCTTTTGAATAAGTTACAAAAATTGATTTGGAATATCCATAAAATTGCCCGTTTAACTTGACTTTAACGCCTTTTATGTTATCGCTAACGAATGGATATTTTTTATATAGTAATATCTCTTTGCTTGGTCGTAGCAAACAAAAAAGCTTACTAAATGGTAAGCTTTAACTCTCCGGATAATTTATATTAAATGGCTTCATCCAACCATGCTTTCATCATCCATAATATTTTTTCCTGTTCGGTAATAAAGTCGCTCATCATGGAATTTGTTCCTTCATCATTCGCATCATCGGAAGCAGCCAAAATTTTACGCTCTATGACCAAAAGTTCCTTTAACGAATCTACCACCAATCTGATGGCTGCCTCATCTTCTGAAATGTTTTTACCAACCGGAACTTTGGAATTGGAGATGTAATCCTCAAAGGTATGTAGTGGCACTTCACCCAAGGTCAAGATTCGCTCGGCAATCATATCAACCTTTACGTTGGCATCCGTATACAACTCTTCAAACTTTACGTGAAGGTCAAAAAAGCGCTTCCCTTTAATATTCCAGTGGATACCTCTTAAGTTTTGATAATACCTCTGAAAGTTGGCCAACAAAAGGTTCAAATCTTTACTTAATATTTTGGATTTACCCGCATCTAACCCTATACTGTTCATTTTCATAATTATATCCTTTAGACTATTAAAATTAAGAAATTAAAGTAGCTATTTGGTATAGGTTTTATCGATAGTTTTTATAATTTTATCACTTAATTTTATTGTTATGACCATTACCCAATTGCAGTATGTTTTGGCCGTTGCCGAATATCAAAATTTCACCCTCGCAGCCGAAAAGAGTTTTGTGACCCAACCTACCTTGAGTATGCAGGTACAAAAATTAGAGGACGAATTGGACATATTGATTTTTGATCGAAGTAAAAAACCAATTTCCGTGACCGAGGTCGGTCAAAAGATTGTTTCCCAAGCAAAAAACATTGTTAACGAAGCGAATCGCATCAAGGATATCGTAGACCAAGAAAAAGGTTTTATAGGAGGGGAATTTACCTTGGGCATTATACCTACCATTATGCCTACCCTTCTCCCCATGTTCCTTAAAACATTCATAAAAAAATACCCTAAGGTCAATCTGATTATTAAGGAACAAAACACAGATGGACTTATACGGAATATTCAGGACGGACATTTGGATGCAGCAATAGCGGCCACACCTTTAGAGGTGGAGTATATAAAGGAACGTCCTTTATATTACGAACCTTTTGTTGGTTATGTACCACCTAACAATAAATTGCACAAATTAGAGACGCTAAATCCAGAAGATTTGGATATAAACGAAGTGCTCTTGTTAAAGGACGGACATTGTTTCAGGGATGGCATCATTAATCTTTGTAAGTCAACCAAAAGTTTTGAAGATGATCATTTTCAACTTCAGAGCGGAAGTTTCGAAACCCTGGTGAATCTATCAAATGAAGGATTGGGAATGACGCTTTTACCTTTTCTGAATACCTTGGAGCTGGATGAAAAGAAAAAACAGAATTTAAGGTATTTCAACAGTCCCTCTCCTGCCAGGGAGGTGAGTTTGATATATCATAAAAGTGAATTGAAAATTCAGATCACAGAGGCTATTAGAGAGGTTATTGCCAGCGTGGTCAGGGGCGCCATTGCCTTTCAAGATGTAAAGATCATAAGTCCCATT
>JBFIGS010000134.1:0-7663 GCA_041602195.1 Sediminicola sp.
AGATACGTCATCAGAGCAACAATGCCCATATTTTTCAAGGCATCATTAAAGAAGGGGAATATTATCATTTCACGATGTGCAATCCTCCTTATCACGCTTCTAAGGAGGAAGCGGAAAAAGGAACCTTACGAAAATTAAAAAATCTCCATGGCATCAAAAACCTTGCACTTAATTTTGGGGGACAGGCCAATGAATTGTGGTGCAATGGCGGCGAATCCTTGTTTATAAAAAGAATGATCAAGGAGAGCGCAGGATTTAAAAATCAGGTAGGCTGGTTTACAACCCTTGTTTCCAAGAAAGAACACCTTCCCAAGATCTACAAGCAATTACAAAAGCTGAAAGCCCAATACAGCACCGTAACTATGGAGCAGGGCAACAAACAAAGTAGATTTGTGGCCTGGAACTTTAAACCCTAACCAGTTACTAAAATAAGTTCGACTTAAAAAAGGAATTACTCTTCTGGTGGTCTGCCGTGAATTTCCTCAAAAACAGTATCAAAATTATCCCTCAGATAGGCCCTTAATTTCTTGCGATAATCATCGTTGAGCCAATCCACAAAATTAAAGGTACTACGGCTGATACATTTGGTATAGCGTTCTATTCTGTAGTCTATATCATCCCCTAACATTTTTGCCAAAGCATAGGCGTCATAGACATCCTCACTATTCTCAACACATATTTTAGCGTGATGCTCAATGGATCTTTCTAGAACAACCTTGGAGGACTCCCCATTATTAATGGAATCGATGTAGGTTTGTTTTATGTCAAAATAGACTTCCTTGGAATTGGCAAATTCAGCACGGAGTTCATCGGGCATTTCATATCTGAAATTACCTTCGATGTCTTCATCATTAAGAAGGTTGTCCAAGTAATAATTAGGCGAGTGAAATATTTTTTGCCAGTCCAGATCAGCTCCCCAAGGTCCAAAGCGATGGAAGTTGTTACCGAGGTCAATAACGGTAAAAGTCGCTTTATTCCTCAAAATACGGGAACCACGACCTATCATTTGGTAATAAAGTGCCAGAGATTTGGTCGCTCTGTTTAGAATAATGGTATCCACGGTTGGCTCATCGAACCCTGTGGTCAAAATACTAACCGATGTTAAAATAGCATCTGGTGTTTCCTTAAACCATTTTAGAATTTGTTTCCGTTCTTTTTTAGTGGCGGTATTGTCCAAGTGCATGATGGGATACCCTGCCCTTCTAAAAGTGTCATATACGAATAAGGAGGTGTTGATACCGTTGTTGAAAATCAAGGTTTTCTTTCCTTTGGAGCGTTCCTCATAGGCCTGCATCAATTTTCCCAACATATCGGTTCCCGTATACAGATCATCCGATGATTTCACCGTATAATCCCCATTGGAACCAATTTCCAAAGATGTTAGTCCCACGTTATAGGAATAGGTCTCGGCCCTTGCCAAAAATTCGTTCTCTATAAGCGCTTCAATGGTTTCCCCTACAATCAATTCATCGTAGTTGTCATTCATCGGAAGCTTGGTATTGGAGCTTAAAGGGGTAGCAGTTACTCCCAGAATAAAGGAATTTTCGAAAAATTTGAACAACTTGGTGAAGGAATTGTAATGGGCTTCATCAATGATGACCAAACCAATATCCGATATATCGAGCTTATCGTCATTCAATCTGTTGTTCAAGGTCTCCACCATGGCCACAAAACAGCTATATTCGTCCTGATCGTCCAAATTGGCCTTGCTGTCTACCACTTTGTTCTTCACCCCAAATTCGGTCAACATATTGGATGTTTGCTTGCACAGTTCCACTCTATGTGTCAGTACGGCCACTCTTTTGTTGTGGTGTTTAAGATACTGGCGTACCATTTCAGAGAAGATAACTGTTTTCCCTCCACCCGTAGGCAATTGGTACAACAAATGGTAATCATCAGGAGCCTCTTCAAAACATTTGAAAATTTTATCTATAGCTCCCTTCTGGTAGCTATATAGATCTTTACCTGATTTTCTTTCTTCTGTTTCGGAGGTTTTTACTGTAGACATGTAGACGCTTTAGAGCCCGCAAAAGTACGGCCTTTATAGGCTTGAAGTCAAATCTTAAGTCCTAAATTATCTTAAAGTTTTTAGAAAAGGTAATTGGACCCTTAATTTAACGTGTACAACGAGAATATTTTTATGCATTTAACGATTCAAGATGATCGCTATAAAATAATAACTATAGAGTGCAGGGGCATTGCTTTTATCTTAAACCAATGCTCTGGCGATCGATAGAATGTTACTTCCGGTAATATCGGCTTCTTCTGCCAAAGGATAGGGGAATTTCCCAGGCCTTGAAACAAAACCAGTCATTAGTCCAGCTCTATGGGCGCCCGCAATGTCCCATCCGTGGGCCGCAATCAGCATGGTATAAATTGGGGAAGCTTTCATTTCCTTTACCACATGGGTATAGGTTGAAGGATGTGGCTTGTACTGTTTCACATTCTCCACACTAAAAAGCTCATCAAAGAAGTGGTCAATTTCTGCAAATGCCATTTGGGCTTTCACAACCTCCATCGTGCCATTGGTCAAGGCGACCATTTTTACACCGCTATTTTTAAGTATAGTAAGGCCTTGAACAACATCGGGATGTGGGGGTAATTTTTTTATCAAACTCAGAACATCCTTAATTTTACTCTCAGAGATTTGCTTATCAAATTTTTCTGCTGTCATTTTAAGGGTTGCGGCTCCTACTTTACCAAAATCTTGGTACTTTCCGGTAATAGATTCCACCAACGAGTAGTGCAAAAGGGTGGAAAACCAATTATCAAAGGCAAGTTCATTCGCCAAGGCATTGTTAATGGCCACTTTCATCGGTTTTAAATCCAATAGGGTTTCATTGACATCAAAGATGAGCAACCTTGGTTTGGAGTGCATCGGCATAGTGTAAATTTGGGATTTCAATTATGGGATGAAAGTATAAATAAACCTATGCACTTCAATACCCAAGAAAGTTAATTATGGGAAATTTAACGCATACCGAATAATCGGTAAGATAGTTATTTGATGTTAAATGTGAAGTAATGTCATATTTTAGTAGAGTACTTGGAAGGTCTCCAAGTACTTTCTAAAATATAAGAATGTTATTGTAACTAGATTTTCTTAACGCGAACGGCATTCATCCCCTTAAGACCTTTTTCTAATTCAAAGGTAACTTTGTCGTTTTCAAAAACTTCGTCGATAAGTCCACTCACATGGACGAAATATTTTTCTTGGGATACACTGTCTATAATGAAACCAAATCCTTTTGAAGTATCAAAGTAAGATACCTTACCAGTTTTGTCAGCAACTTCCTCTTCTTCGTAATCCTCTTTCTTTGGAATCCCAATTACAATACTTTCCGCATCAACTTTCACCTTTTTAGATGGATCTGGCGGGGTATCTGTTAGATGTCCGTTTTCATCCACGTAAGCAATCATATTCTCAAAGTCTCCGCCTTTGGAATTTGCCTTACGGGCCTCTTTCTTCTTCATTTTCTCCTCACGCTTTTTCAAACGCTTTTTCTCTTTTTCTTTTTTATTAAAGGTTTCCTGTGCTCTCGCCATTCGCTTTTACTATTAATTTATATTTGTTAATGAATCATTTATGTCTTTAATGTACAACTTTTCATGAGAAAATACTAAAAGAATCCTTGGAAAATATCAATCGATGTGGTTGATATATCGAATACCCAATTCAGTGGTTTTAATCGAAGAAATGCAAAAATGTTTCTTTTTGTACATAGAAACGGCTACAAAGATAGCACTACATTTTGAAATTATAAAACTCTTTGGACAATTGGTTCGTATATCCCGATGATTTTGTTAAAAAACTCCACTTTTTTAATTGAACATATGCTATAAATACATTTTATTCTTCAGATTCGTGTTTATCCAAATCATCTTTTAAATCCAATTTTCTAAAAGTAGGAGAGAAAATTCCAAATCCGAGAACCGTTAACAGGGTCATTGTACCTCCAAAGACTACCGCGGTAACCGTTCCCATCAATTTTGCCGTAAGTCCACTCTCAAAAGCTCCCAGCTCATTTGATGAGCCTACGAACATCGAATTTACGGACGATACGCGCCCCCGCATGTGGTCCGGTGTTTTTAATTGTAGGATGGTCTGTCTGATGATCATGGAAATTCCATCCGTAACGCCACTAAAGAAAAGTGCTAGGACCGATATCCAAAAAGTTTGGGACAATCCAAAAATGATGATACAGATGCCAAATCCGAAAACAGCAACCAATAGTTTCATTCCGGCATTTCTATGTAATGGGAAATAGGCCGATGCGAACATGATAATAAAGGCTCCCACGGCTGGTGCCGCCCTTAATACCCCAAACCCCTCTGCTCCCACTTTTAGGATATCCTGGGCATAAATGGGCAATAGGGCGATGGCCCCTCCAAAGAGAACGGCAATCATATCTAGTGTAATAGCTCCAAAAATAGCTTTGGTCTTCAAAACATAGGATACCCCTTCCTTTAGGCTGGTCATCATGGATTCCCCTATTTTTGGATTCAAAATTGGTTTTTTTGGTATTTGATACAGAAAAATCAAGGCAAGGGCAGAAAAGCCTACAATAAGGCACATCGACCAATGCACACCTATCCATGTTATGGAAAATCCAGCCAATGCGGGACCAAGAACGGAGGCCATTTGCCAAACAGAACTACTCCAAGTGGCAGCATTGGGATATATTTTTTTGGGAACCACTAAGGAAAACAACGAAAAAACAGTTGGACCCATAAAGGCTCTTACAAAGCCGCCCAAGAATACCAAAAAATAAATAGAATACAGGATAATGTTGGTGGACCAATCGGCCACTATTCTTGGCCAGGTCAATAAAAACAGTCCAAAACTTATCACAGAAAATCCAAGGAGACATTTTATAAGGAGATTTCTTTTTTCCGATTGATCTACGATATGTCCTGCAAATAAGGCCATCCCCACGGCGGGAATAACCTCCATCAAACCAATAATTCCCAGGGACAACGGATTTTTAGTGATGCTGTAAACCTCCCATTCTATGACCACAAATTGCATGGACCACGCAAAGACCATTGCAAAACGTACCAATAAAAAAATATTAAATTCCTTAAATCGTAAGGCTGCATATGGATCCTTTTTATTCATAAAGAGTCTTCAATCATTAGGGGTTAAATACTTCACATCAAGTTATTTGTACTTAATATTTGATTTATAAAATTGGCATAACATTCGGATCCGCCTTCATTTTAGGGGTGTAAAAATAAACATTAAAAAGTCTAATTCTCCATTACGTCCGTATCTAATAGCAGAACATTAAATATTTATCATGAAAAAAATTTCACTTAGTTTATTAACAGTAGTCCTACTTGCTTCTTGTGTTTCCAAAAAGAAATATGTGCAATTGGAACAGGAACATGGACAAACAAAAAGTCAATTGACCAAAACTGCTGTAGAAAAGGAAGAACTTGAAGCTAAATTTGCTAAAATAGAGGCAAGAGTTGCAGATTACAATTCTAAGATCAATGAATTAACAGAAGAAAACGATGCCCAATTTGTTACTGTTGATGGAGTTGCCGTAATTTCCAATGATGTTAAAAAACAAATGCGTGCGACATTGAAAAATGTAGCTCCTGGAAAATTAAGCGAAGCTAAGACGCTAAAAGATTCCATGAATTTGGCATTGTCCTACAATCTTCAAAAATCGATGGATACCAATACCCTGAACGAGGATGAGGATATCGCCATTGACATAGATGAGACTGTGGTTATGATTTCTATCTCCGATAAATTGTTGTTCAATACTGCTAGTTATAATGTGAGTAGCAAAGCGAATGATATTTTGCAAAAATTGGCCAACATCATCAATTCTGAGCCTAGTATTGAAGTTCTGGTAGAAGGTCATACGGATGCCAGAACTATCAACACGCCAAAGTTGTCAGACAACTGGGATTTAAGTGTAATGCGTGCTACTTCAGTAGTAAGAAAATTACAAAACGAATTCAATGTTGCTCCTGAAAAATTAATTGCTTCAGGAAGAAGTAGCTATCAGCCATTGGTATCTAACGATACTAAAGAAGATAGAGCTAAAAATAGAAGAACACGTATCGTGATCTTACCAAACATCGACAAGTTTTT
Source organism: Sediminicola sp. (assembly GCA_041602195.1). Classification (GTDB taxonomy): domain Bacteria; phylum Bacteroidota; class Bacteroidia; order Flavobacteriales; family Flavobacteriaceae; genus Sediminicola. The sequence continues at coordinate 6,110 of JBFIGS010000134.1, forward strand.
TGCATTAATGGCCTCTAACGAATAGGTCGTCATTAAATTCAATAATAACCAATGAAAAGGCCATCAATCGTGATGGCCTTTTTATTGTCTTACATCTAAAATTGGACTCCCCTATTCCATTTCATCCAATAGTTGCCTGAATCCTAGGGCAACTCCGTTGGTCCATCCAAAACCATCCTGCAGGTCATACTCACCGCCTCCAGACAAAAGGGTAACATCCTCTACATTGTATTTTTCCATCATTTTACCTGTATTGGAATATACTTTTTCGTTCAGTGCTAACCATCTGGTCATGATTTCCTTTGCTTCTTTATCAAAACCGTAATTCAACAACCCTTTTACAGCTATCCACTGTAATGGTGCCCAACCATTGGGAGCATCCCATTGTTGGCCACTATCTACCAATGTAGTTAGTAGTCCCCCATCCTTTAAGAAATCGGTCATGAGGCGTTCCTTAACCAATAAGGCCTGTTCTTTTGTAGCAAGGTTGAAGAACAATGGAAATGCTCCTGCCAAGGTCATTTGATCTCTGACTGTTGCTTCTGGAACATCCAAATCCATAAAAAATGAGTCCTTCCCGCTCCAAAACACCTCTTGAATGGCCTTCTTTCTAAGTTCGGCCTTACTTGTAAAGGATTCTGCCGCTTCCGATTCTCCCTTTAATTGGAAACCTCGGGCCAATTGGGTTTCCATATAGTATAACAGGCAATTAAGATCTACGGGTGCAATTGTGGTAGTAGTAATGGATCCGAAATCTCCAGCTTTACCGTACCATCTGGTACTAAAGTCCCAACCAGATTCTGCCCCGGCCCTTAAATTGGCATATAGATTCTTTTTTTCGGCCTCGGTGCTGAATTGAGCTGCCAAGTGTACATCTTCCTTATAGGATTCCTGTCGTGGACTATCCCGCTCATCCCAATATCTGTTTAATACAGTGCCATCAGTAGTTTTTACAACATGCTTGGTAAGCTCACCAGGATTCAAGTTAGACTCCCCGTCCATCCAAAAATTATATTCCTTCTCAATGTATGGAAGGTAGTCCAAAAATTTCTGATCCTCCCCTTTGGTCAAGGCGGTGACCATTAAAGTATAAAATGGGGGTTGTGACCTAGAGAGGTAGTAATCTCTAGTACCATTGGGAATAAAACCCAAAGTGTCAATAAGATGGCTAAAGTTGTCGACCATATTTGTGGCCAGGGCATCTTTATTATCAGCCAGTAACCCCTCTATGGTAAAATAACTGTCCCAATAGTATATTTCTCGGAAACGCCCACCTGGTACCACATATTCTTTTGGAAGTGGTATTCTTGAAGAATGTGCCACTGCCTTATCTGGAGGTCTTGTGAGCATCCCCCAAATATTACTGATATGCTGGTACATGTTCTTTGTAGTATCGGTTTCAAATTGTGCTGTGCTGCTACTGAACTGATCTGAAAAATGCGATTTCACAAAAGCATTCAGTTCAAAAGCCGGGTTGTTTTTTTCTTGCTCATAAAGAGTTATCAACTCTTGGTATGAACGATCCGGCACTAAATCTACAAAGGTTTTTGAATC
>JBFIGS010000135.1:0-7633 GCA_041602195.1 Sediminicola sp.
AGCAAGGTTTCATAGAAGCGCATACCATGAAGACGAATTTTGCGACCTGTACTTTTATGGAATCCAAATTATTCCACAATGGGAAAGAGGTGGCTTTGAAGAGCGACGCGCATACAGAAGAACATAAGGTGCGTTTTATCTATAAAGTAACCTTGAACAAAGGAGAATCCGCCACCTTGCATAAATTTGGGGGGTACACGGTATCCCGAAATCATGAAGCGACTGAACTTGTCAATGCCGCGAAGTCGGTTTTGGAAAAAGTGACCGCTATGGGCTTCGACGCCTTACTGGATAAACAGAAGCAAGCATGGGAAAAGATTTGGGAAATGAGCGATATTACCATTGAAGGGGATATTAAGGCCCAACAAGGAATTCGATTCAATATATTTCAGTTGAACCAAACCTATTTAGGAAAGGATTCAAGATTGAATATAGGACCAAAAGGATTTACGGGAGAAAAATACGGAGGAAGTACCTATTGGGATACCGAGGCGTATTGTATACCATTTTATATGGCTACCAAAGATCAACTCGTTGCCAGGAATTTGTTGAAATACAGGTATAATCATTTGGAAAAAGCCATAGAAAATGCCAAAAAACTTGGTTTCTCCAATGGAGCGGCATTATATCCAATGGTAACTATGAACGGGGAAGAATGTCATAACGAGTGGGAAATCACGTTTGAGGAGATCCACCGTAATGGTGCAATTGCCTTCGCCATTTATAATTATTACAGATTTACGGGAGATTACTCCTATATCCCTGAAATGGGTCTGGAAGTGCTGATCGCGATTTCTCGTTTTTGGCAGCAAAGAGCTACGTTCTCAAAACAGAAAAACAAATTCGTCATCTTGGGTGTAACTGGACCCAACGAATATGAAAACAATGTAAACAATAACTGGTACACCAATTATCTGGCTAAATGGTGTATCAACTACACGTTGGAACAAATTGGAAAAGTGAAAGATGGGTATTCCGATGATCATAAAAGAATCGTAGGAATGACCAAATTAACGGATGCCGAAATGGATTCCTGGAAGGAAGTGGCAGATAATATGTATTTCCCATTTTCAGAGGAGTTGGACATCTATTTGCAGCAAGACGGATTCCTGGATAAGGAATTGATCACCGTAGCCAATTTGGACAGAACCCAACGTCCTATCAACCAAAAATGGAGTTGGGACCGAATATTGAGGTCCCCATATATCAAACAAGCGGATACACTACAGGGTTTCTACTTGTTTGAAGATCACTTCTCCCTAGAGGAATTGGAGAAACATTTTGACTTCTATGAGCCTTTTACCGTTCATGAGTCTTCCCTGTCACCATGTGTACATAGTATACAAGCAGCCAAGTTGAATAGGATGGATCAGGCGTATACTTTTTACCTGCGTACCTCCCGCTTAGACTTGGACGATTATAACAAGGAAGTGGAAGAAGGATTGCACATTACCTCCATGGCCGGAACATGGATGAGTATTGTAGAAGGTTTTGGGGGAATGCGTGTGGTAGATGATAAGTTGTCCTTCACTCCTAGAATTCCAAAGCAATGGAAGGCATATTCGTTTAAGGTAAACTTTAGAAATAGGATTCTTAAAGTAAGGGTAACAGAGGCAGGAGCCAGTTTTGATTTGGAAGGGACAGACGAAATGTCTATCCGGGTCAATGGAAAGCGACTAGTACTGAAAGCGGGAGAAACTATATCTACTTCATCTTAATACGATCAAAAACGATATAAATAATCCAGGATGCATGAAAGAAGTTCTCTTATTTATATGCACCGTCTTGTTATGCGTTCCTGTTATGGCACAAGTAGATAGGGTAGAGCCACCATTTTGGTGGAGTGGCATGAAAAAACCTCAGGTACAGGTCATGCTGTATGGTAAGGACATAGCTCAGTACAGTCCTGAACTTAGTGGAGTGGAAATTCTGGATGTACATCGAACGGAGAATTCAAATTACCTTTTCATCACCCTAAATACCGATGGTGTAAAGGCGGGAAAATATGAAATCCTACTAAAAGATGGAAAAAATTTAAAGCAGACGGTCCCCTATGAACTTAAGGAACGCAAGTCTAATTCTTCAGACAGGGAAAGTTATGACACATCTGATCTGATCTACCTTTTGATGCCAGATCGTTTTGCCAACGGAAATCCGAATATAGATTCCCATCCCGATGTTGTTGAGAAAGTCAATAGGAAATTGGATGGGGGTCGCCATGGTGGGGATATTCAAGGTATTATAGATCATTTGGATTATATAGAGGAATTGGGTGCAACCGCTATCTGGAGTACGCCCATGTGTGAGGATAATGACGCAAAATATTCCTATCATACCTATGCGCAGAGCGATGTTTATAGGATTGACCCAAGATTTGGGACCAACGAAGATTATAAGCGTTTGGCTTCTGAGCTCCACACGAGGGATATGAAATTGATCTTTGATTATGTCACCAATCATTGGGGCATTACCCATTGGATGATGAAAGATTTGCCCACCTATGATTGGATTCATCAGTTTCCTGGATATGGACAGACCAATTATAGAATGACCACGCAAATGGATCCTAATGTGTCACAATACGATTATAGGTATTGCATGGATGGTTGGTTTGTAAAGTCCATGCCCGATCTTAATCAAAAGAACCCTTTGGTGTTGAATTATCTCACTCAAAATGCAATTTGGTGGATAGAATATGCAGATTTGGATGGGTTCAGGGTAGATACCTATTCCTTTAATGATAAGGAAGGGATAGCGAGATGGACCAAGGCCATAACCGATGAATATCCCAATTTCAATATTGCAGGAGAAGTTTGGATGCATGATCAGGCACAGATGGCCTATTGGCAAAAGGACAGTAAGATAGGGGCCATTCAAGGCTATAATTCCAACCTGCCCACAGTAATGGATTTTACGCTCCACGATGCCATTATGGAAGTTTTTAAGGTGGAAAACCCTACGTGGAATACCGGGATCATCCAGCTGTACGAGAATTTTGTGAACGACTTCCTTTATCCCAATATCAACAATATTCTGGTATTTGCAGAAAACCATGATACGCCTAGAATCAATGAATTATATCCCAATTTTGAGGATTACCAATTGGCCATGACCCTGATCGCTACCGTAAGGGGCATTCCCCAAATCTATTATGGCAGCGAGATCGGAATGAAGGGAGATAAGGACAAAGGTGATGGGGATATCCGCAGGGATTTCCCTGGGGGTTGGCAAGGAGACTCCAATACGGCTTTTACTGCCAAGGGAAGGAATGAGGTACAGAACAAATATTTCAATTTCTCTAAAAAGCTGTTTAATTGGAGAAAAAATGCCAGTGTAATACATACGGGAAAGACCATCCAATATGTGCCAGAACAGGAAGTATATGTGTATTTTAGGATTATGGAAGAGAAAACAGTTATGATAATCTTGAATAACAATAAGACATCAAAAGAGCTTTCCTTGGATAGGTTTGCCGAAAACTTAAAGAGCTTTCAACAAGGGAAGGAAGTGCTGACCGATACCACGATCAAATTGGGCTTTAAACTTACCATTGGTCCGAAAAAAAGTATGATTCTTGAATTGGAAAAATAATTTTCATTGGATTGGGATTTCAACATAATGAAGAGTATTTGTTGGCAATTATAATATCTGAGCTATTACCCTATGAAGAAAATTACATTTATTATCTTTAGTACTATCAGCATAAGCTTTTTAATGTTGGGTTGTGGACAAGAGAAAAAAGAAAATTTGAAAATGAAAGAGGCAGAAGAACATAAAGAAGTGGTGTATCAGGTTTTTACCCGATTATTTGGGAATACAAATACGACCAATAAACCTTGGGGAACCCTTGAGGAAAATGGGGTAGGAAAATTTGCCGATTTTACGGATGAGGCCCTACAAGGAATCAAAGATCTCGGAGTCACTCACATTTGGTATACAGGAATTCCACATCATGCCGTAATTAATGATTATACTGCTTATGGTATTTCCGAAGATGATCCTGATGTGGTGAAAGGAAGGGCCGGTTCCCCCTACGCGGTAAAAGATTATTACAACGTGAATCCAGATTTGGCCACAGATCCGGCCAGAAGGTTGGAAGAGTTTAAAGAGCTCGTGGACCGCACCCATAAAAACGGCCTAAAAGTGATCATCGATATCGTTCCTAACCATGTTGCCAGAAGATATGAAGGAAAGAGCAATCCGAAAGGGGTTGTTGATTTTGGTGCAGAGGACGATACTTCAGTAACCTATAAGCGCGACAATAATTTTTATTATAATCCAGGAAAGCCTTTTATAGTGCCCCAATGGGAGCACGGGTATTTGCCTTTGGGAGGGGAAAAAGCAAAATTGGCAGATGGGAAATTTGATGAATTCCCTGCGAAATGGACAGGTAACGGCGCACGTACCTCCCAACCAGGTTTCAATGACTGGTACGAAACCGTTAAAATCAACTATGGTATTACTCCAGATGGCGTGCATGAGTTCGATGCTCTGCCAGAAGGATTTGATAATAAAGACTATAAGGAGCACTTTGAATTTTGGAAGGATAAGGATGTGCCCAACAGTTGGAAAAAATTTAGGGATATAGCCTTGTATTGGATCGATATGGGAGTGGATGGTTTCAGATATGATATGGCTGAAATTGTCCCCGTTGAATTTTGGAGTTTTATGAACTCTTCCGTTAAAATGAAGAATCCGGACGCCTTTTTAATGGCCGAAGTATATAGACCTAACTTGTATAGGGATTATATCCATAAGGGAAAAATGGACTACCTGTATGACAAGGTAGGGCTCTATGATTCCTTAGTGCCGATAATTCAAGGTCACGGGTGGACAGACCAGATCAATACCGTGCAAAATAGCATGATGGATATAGAACATCATATGTTGCACTTTTTGGAGAACCATGATGAACTGCGGCTGCCAAGTCCAGAATTTGCTGGAAGTGCAGAGAAGGGCAAGCCGGCGATGGTAGTATCCACTACCATTAGTACTTCCCCCACCATGATTTATTTTGGACAGGAGGTGGGAGAGCCTGCGCTAGAAAAGCCTGGATTTGGCAGTGTTGGGCGTACTTCTATTTTTGACTATATAGGCGTGCCCCATTTGCAAAGATGGGTAAACAATAAAAAGTTTGATGGTGCGGCTCTAAGGCCTGAAGAAAAGGAGTTAAGGGATTTTTATAAAAGGCTATTGAATTTTTCCATTAATAGCAGTGCATTAATGGGTGACTATCAAGAGATACACTCTTTTAATAGGGAAAATACAGAATGGTACAATCATCGGGTATTTTCTTTTGCCAGATGGTCAGATTCGGAAAAGTTATTAGTGGTCTCCAATTTTGATGACCATGATACCTTTGGTTTTAGCCTTGGTCTTCCTAGTGACCTTATTGAAAAATGGAAGTTGAAAGATGGGGATTATTTGTTGACGGATCAGCTTTATGGTGAAGTCACAGCTGTGCTAAAAGTGAAGAATGGCAATGCCAGAATGCGTGTGGATATACAACCCTTGCAGTCTTTTATATTTGCATTGGAAAGGTAATATACCAGGTATTGATATGTGATCGGTTAGATTGTAGACAATAACTAAATAGATAAAAAAAGAACTGGCGTAACCTATACTTACCCAGTTCTTTTTGTGCTTTTAGGCTGATGTTTTTTGATATACAAAGCCGATTACTGCGCCAATGATTCCATAAAAGAAGATGTCTATAATGGCCTCAACCAAGTGACCTGTCATATCCATTAGTTCAGAGGTGCCGTACCAAAGAAGTCCCATTCCCAAACCGACAAATATTCCGATCCAGATACCAAAGGCAAAGCCATTGGCGGCACCGTAATCCCCTGCGGCCCATTTGCCATAAATGGTGCTTATTGCAAAAGTGCCTATCAAATTTCCGAGGGCAATAAAAAGCATATCCGGTGGGTCCTTCATGATGCTGTTGGTGGCATGGGCTTCAAAAAATTCGGCCGTGGCTATTCCCCAAATGGCATAGCCCAATAGGAACATCACCACAAATCCTATAATTGTGGCCAATACGTTTGATTTTGAAAACATAGTTTATTGATTTAATTGGTTATGGTTAATTAAAGATAATTAATATTGATTTCACTATCGTTAAAAATTTAACATTATTGGTGTTGAATATGGTGGTATATGATTAAATAATGAAGATATGATATATTACTTCGAAAAATTCAAGTAGTGTAAATTCCATTTCAAATTGTATTTTTGAATTCTCATTAAAACCGATCAAAAATGAAATTATACCGTTTTCTTTTGGGCCTAGCCTGCTTGCTTATTTTATCAAATTGTAAAAAAATGAACGAAACTATGGTAATAGGACATAGAGGGGCCATGGGCCATGAAACAGAGAATACCTTGGCATCTGTTCAAAAAGCTTTGGATCTTGGAGTGGATATGATAGAGATAGATGTTTTTAAGGTGAGTAGTGGGGAAATTGTTGTTTTTCATGACGAAACATTGGAACGGCTATCAAATGCAGGAGGAAGAATCGAGGATTATAATATTTTCGATTTGAAACGGGTGACCTTGGATGGGAACCACAAAATACCCATGTTACAGGATGTATTGAAATTAATAGATCATAAAGTACCCTTGAATATTGAATTAAAGGGTGCGGGGACAGCGGATCGCGTGAACTTTATCATAGAGTATTACGTTAAGGAAAGAGGTTGGAAATTAGAGGATTTTTTGATTTCAAGTTTTAATTGGAAGGAACTGCAGGATATGCGGAAATTGAATAAAAATATCCCGATTGCAGTTCTTACCGATGGCAACCCCATAGAGGCCATTCCAGTCGCCAAAGAATTGGGAGCAGTGGCCATTAACCCGCACTATAAAATGCTTACAGAGGAAAACATAGAGGAAATTAAAGGCGAAGGATTTAAAATCTACACCTATACCGTAAACGAACCTGAAGATATTGAAAAAATAAAAGATTTAGGAGTTGATGGTATATTTACGAACTTTCCGGAACGTTTGCGTTAATGGATGATGTTGTAATTATCGGTGGCGGAGCTGCTGGTTTTTTTGCGGCCATTCATATAGCCGAGGAAAACCCAAAATTGAAAGTGGTTCTTTTGGAACGTGGAAAGGAAGTGCTCACCAAGGTAAAAGTATCAGGGGGAGGAAGATGTAATGTTACCCATGCCGAGTTTGATCCCAGTGAATTGGTCCATCATTATCCAAGAGGTGAGAAAGAATTGTTAGGGCCTTTTCACACCTTTTGCAGTGGGGATACTATCGCATTTTTTGAAGCTAGGGGAGTGCCACTCAAAATTGAGGAGGATGGCCGTATGTTTCCTGTTTCAAATTCTTCACAAACTATTATCGATTGCTTTATGGGGGAGGTGGACCGATTGGGCATCACCGTTATAAAGAATTGCTCGGTCACGGGAATTAAAAAATCAGATAACGGCTTTATAGTCCAATCTATTAAAAAGGAATATCAAGCCAAAAAAATATTGGTAGCTACGGGCAGTAATCCAAAAATATGGAAGATGCTGGAAGATATAGGTCATACCATTGTATCTCCCGTTCCGTCACTTTTTACTTTTAATATCAAAGACGACCGTATTTCGGAGATTCCGGGGGTAAGTACCCATGC
>JBFIGS010000136.1:0-7566 GCA_041602195.1 Sediminicola sp.
AACGGCGATGGAGTTATCCGTTACAACGGGGATGCCCTGGAGTATTTCTCGCTTGAGGAAGGGTTCGGCGGGGTTGCGGTAAGGGGAATTGTTGAGGATAAGCAAGGTAATATTTGGTTTGGCACAGAACGGGGGATAACAAAATATGACGGGACATCGTTTACCAATTTCACATCAAAAGATGGCCTTATCAATAATGATGTATGGAGCATGGCAATAGACCGTAAGGGAATCCTTTGGATAGGTACTTTGCAAGGGGTCTGTACGTTTGATGGAGAAGCATTTACTCCATTTGACATTCCCGAAGCTGAACCCGATTATACCAGAGGGGTTACAAACGCCAAGATAGTACATAGTATTATGGAAGACAGCAAGGGAAAGATGTGGTTTGGCACCAATGGAGGCGCCTATAGTTATGATGGCCAGTCCTTGACCAATTTTTCCGAGAAAGATGGATTGTGCAACAATAATGTAAACAGTATTTTGGAAGATAAGGACGGAAATTTCTGGATCGCAACAACACATGGCGGACTCTGTCTGTATGACGGAAAATCCTTTACCAATATGAGCGAAAGGTACAAACTCAATGGCACTGAGGTGTGGAATATTTACCAAGACGCTAAGGGTGACATATGGTTTCCGGTAAAACGTTTTGGGGTATATAGATACGACGGAAAATCCTTTACCAATTTCCGTGAAAAAGATGGCCTCGCCAGTGATGCAATTCAAAGCATTTTTGAAGATAAAGAAGGGCGACTCTGGCTTGGGGGTTGGTTGGGACTCAATCGTTTTGACGGAAAATCTTTTTTCAAAGTGTCCACTATGGATGACACTTGGGCCAAATAATCAGGATGATATGAAATATAGAAAGGCCGAAATAAAAGACTTGGATAATTTATCCGTTCTGTTCGATAATTATAGAATTTTCTATCGGAAGGAAACGGATATTGAAAGTGCTCAAAACTTTCTGAAGGATCGAATTTCAAAAAACGATTCTGAAATTTTTGTTGCCGAAAATACTGAACACCAGTTAGTTAGGTTTGTGCAATTATATCCCCTTTTCTCTTCTGTTCGAATGAAAAAATTATGGTTGTTAAACGATTTATTTGTAAATTATGACTATCGTAAGAAAGGTATCTCCTTGGGATTGATTGACAAAGCTAAAGAACTTGTTGAAAAATCAGGGGCCTGTGGTATGTATTTGGAAACTGAAAAATCCAATCTGGTGGGCAATAATCTATACCCAAAAGCCGGATTTGAATTGAATAATGACTCCAATTTTTACGAATGGTATCTAAAATAACGACATTCAATAGCCTAATATTAGTCAGCTTTGAATGCCAAAACCAAAAGTTATGTTCATACAAAACAAAAGACTGGGTATTATCCTAGTCGCCGTATCATCGCTATTACTCATCCCATTATTGGCCATGCAATTTACAGAGGAGGTTCGTTGGACCTTGTCAGATTTTGTGGTCGCAGGAGCCCTACTAATGGGCACAGGTTTAATGGTTGATCTTGTATTACGAAAAGTAACCCAAACAAAATATCGCATCGCCCTATGCGCTGCAATACTAATTGGCCTTCTCCTAGTTTGGGCAGAGCTTGCCGTAGGCATTTTTGGCTCCCCATTAGCCGGACAATAGAAGATGTAAAAACCAATAAGAAAATATAATATGGGATAGGTATGCCGGTCTTCACATATAACATTCCCGATATCCGTAATATTGTTGATGAGCTAAATAAGAAAGGAGCTCCTTTAATAATATCCTGTAAAAACCGGCTATGGGATTGAAACTAATTTTTATGTCTTTAATTATTATCATATCCAATTGAATTAAATGGAATAGGATATGCTGACCGACATCAACCCGAAATTACCGATGCGCGATAAAAATGTTACGCTAGAATACTACCTAAATAAACTGGGTTTTACCGAATTTGGCAGTGCAGATTACAAGGATTATTTAATGTTGCAGAAGGACAGGATTCAAATTCATTTCTTTGCATTCAAGGAGCTCGACCCAAAAGAAAACTATGGTCAAGTCTATATCAGAACAGATAATATTGATCAATTTTACCAGTCCTTGTTGGCTAAAAAAACAAACATACATCCAAATGGACCGTTAGAAATAAAACCCTGGGGTCAAAAGGAATTTTCTATGCTAGATCCGGACAACAATCTGTTGACATTCGGACAAAGCATTTAAAACAAATAGAAAATGCGCATACAAATATCAAATTCATATGCGCACCTACCTTAATAAATGGTTAGTGGTGAATAACCCGACACCTATTACATTTCACTCTCCTCTAAAACTTCTTCTTCAGAAGTAGCGGCTTTTTCTATGACCTTAAATTGCTCCAACTGCTCTTCCTCCCCTGTAAAGTAAGGGAACACATCCATAATTGGAGATTCGGTAATTGCAGGGACAGTGTAGTCACCAGTGGTACCCTTCATGGCCTCTATAGTGTTGTCATAGGCCTCTTTTACATCATTGGCCTGTACCAACATATAGATATTGGTCTTGCGTTCCTTCCCACTGTTCTCATCAAAGGCGATCAATGCCACCTTAGATTTGAACCAACGGTCGGAATTTTCCACCGGATGCACCTCGGATAAATTAGCGACTTTAATATTGGTGATCAAAAACTCCTCACTTGTGTAAGCGGCCATTTCTTGGTTGATTCTAGCCTCTGCCTCCGTATAGGAAATCGCATCCAATAAATAAGATTCCGTGGTAACTTTTTGTTCTCCAGTCTCTTGTATTTTTCTGTATTTTACTTTGCACTCATACCAGGTTACGCTCATGTCTATTTTTTTTGGATGCCAAATATAACAGTTAAAAAAGGCCTATCGGAAAATCCCGATAATAGATATCCACAAATTGTTTTTTGGAATTATTTCTATTGTCAATAGTGCACAATAGTATTAGCTTATTTTTTTTGCGGCTAAAATATTTATAAACTTCAATAATTACATGAATTTTTCTTCGGATAGATAAAATGATCAATGTGGCTTTTTAATAAAATGTCCTATCGTTCTATTTAAAAACAAAAACTTCTAGATTGTTTCTATACAAAAATATATTGTAAAAAACAAGTCATATCGTGCACTTGGACGATTAATTGATGAATTATATCGTTTATATGTAAATTTTCTATATAGCAATGATAATCTCAACCTAGATTCGCGAAATTAATACTAACAATCTAAACCAATAAAAAAATGAAAAAAATTCTTTTTTTTGCTCTAATTAGCTTTGGGTTATTTAGTTGCAGTAACGACGACGTAGGAGCTGACAACTCCCTTTCCGAAGTGGCAGGTCTCAAAGCCTATTCCTTACAAAAAGGCAATAGTAATTCTAGTAGTGCATATTCCGATTACAACATCGATGTTGCCGTAAGCGCTGATGGGAGTGAGTGGACGTACACTATAACAAAAACAAAAACCACATCAAAAAACTTAAGTCACTTTATAGTGGATTTAGGAAACTGTGGTGAACAAAGTGCAACTTTTGCCGATATTATTTCTGCAACGGTCAATGAAGGACCTGCGGACTTATGGCCTACCGAAGGATCAGGGACACAATGTAATCCACAATCATCAACAACTAATTTCGTGAAAGTCAACTTTGCCCCAGCTACAGTATTGGAACTGGTTATAAAATTTGACCGTGGTTATGAAATTACAGATGCAGATTCTTGGCTAAAAGCTGGCACCTCATGTAATTCAGGCAAAACAAAAGCACCTGGTTGCCCTAAAGAAGAATATTGCTCTTACTCTCAAGGTTACTTCTTTGCTAATGGCGCAATGAACAATGGCTCCAGTATTCTATGGGAAGGTGGACTAAACATTGGTGGTAAATCATACACCCAAACCCAAGGAATGGATGCTTGGAATATTGACCAAGGAAGGGGAGGCAACCAAACTCTTAATGCATTTTTTCAGTTAGGCGCCATACGCTTAAGCCTGGCTGAAGCTGCAGTTCAAGAAAATGCTAATATCATTGATAGTTATTTTGCCGCCATAGAAAACATTTTCAACTACAAAACAACCATAACTCCAACAAGAGGGAATAGTCCTCCTTATGATACATTTATTTTCCCCACTTCTGGTGGAGGATATTCTGAAAGTGAAGTTACAGCTGCTGGCAGTGCAATTGGCCATTATATTGATGAACATCACTGTCAATAGCAATTAATTGAATCATCAATAATGAGATTTAAAAGCTGTTCACTAGAACAGCTTTTTTTATAGATGAAATTTTCTTTTCCAATAGTGTAAATACCAGTTCTACTTTAATAGACAATCTTCTAAGTATCATAGAACCTTGTGTATGACACAAAGAGCGATAATTTGATAAAACTATTGGGACTTTGTTTTCTGTGAGTGGTATTTCAATACCATTGCAAATCTCCAAAACATACATTCTTCAACCCAAAAAATCCTTTGCCATTTCTTCAAATGGACTTAGATTTGGAACTCTATGCAAAACGACGGTTACACGGATTTCTCGCGACCAACCTACACCCTGGAAGAAGCTACCAGAAAACTGGAGGGCTATTGCGCCTATCAGGAGCGCTGCCATAAGGAGGTTGTGCAAAAATTACGCGATATGCGTATGATTCCTGATGCGATCGACCAGATCGTGGTACATCTTATAGATCACAACTTTTTAAACGAGGAGCGCTTCTCTATGAGTTATGCCAGGGGTAAGTTCAATATTAAGAAATGGGGCCGAAACCGAATTACCCAGGAACTGAAACGACGGGATATCTCCCAATACAACATCAAAAAAGCAGTGGCCCAATTGAACACTCCCGCCTATTTGGAAACCCTGGATACCCTCGCCAAAAAAAGATTGGACGGCATTAAAGAGGCCAATATCCAGAAAAGAAGAAAAAAACTCGCCGATTATCTCCTCTACCGCGGGTGGGAAAGTCATTTGGTGTATGAAAAGATCACCGAACTCATCAAATAAAAAACGCTCCCTTTCAAAAGAAAGGAAGCGCTCTATTATTTCAAAATTCTAACCCTTATAGATTAAAGGCAGCTCCAATACTGAACACAAACTGGTTGTTCAATTCTTGTGCCGGAGTCAAATCACTATTGTCATACTTTGCCAAAGGCGCCGCAAATTCCATAAACACCCCAAAACCGTCGGTAAAGAAGTATCTGGTACCCAAGTGAGCTCCAAAATTACGTAGCCCTAAGCTCAACCCTGGATAGATATCCACTTCGTTCCCCAATTGGAAAACACTCCCCAAATTGGCGTTAAATCTTGCCCGTACGTCTACCCTGTCGTCAAATTCAGCGTTGATGGTTTCTTCTACGCCCAAAATATAGGTAGCGACAAAACCTATAGAAAAATTCTCTCCAAGACCGGTATCATAGGTGGTTACGATTCCTGTTCCGTTATCTTGAAAATTGGCTCCTACTTGGAATTTGGAATCCCCCTTGCCTTCAAAAGCCTGGGCATTCGCAAAGGTGGCAGCTAAAACAAATGTCAATAAAACTATTACTTTTTTCATGTTACTTAATTTAGAGTTGGTGCAATTACGAAAATAAGTTACAAATGTATTTAATTCCTTGAAACAAGCACTATCCCACCAGTTTGTTTGTGCGTTTTATAGCCTGTTCATTTTTCCAATCGATCCATTCCTGCCCCTTCAACCTCCGCATGAACTGGTCATAGTAACGCATGACCAAAACATTGTAAAAAGCCGTTCCCAAATTTTTGGGATTGCGGGCTATGGCGCGCAGGCTCATGGAAAATCCTGGTGTAATATACCGCATATAATGCCAATATCCCTCTGGCATATACAATACCTCTCCATGCTGCAAGTGGGTCTTAAAGCCCTTGGCATTTTTGAGTGCTGGCCATTGGTTTAGATCCGGATTGGAAAAATCTATGCTCTCATGGGTGATCAAGGCATGGGGGACCTTATATAAGTATCTGTTCTCGGACTGTGGAAAAAGGATTATTTCTTTCTTTCCCTCAAAATGAAAATGAAAAATATTGGCCAGATCTATGTCGTAATGCATAAAGGTAGAAGAGTTCTCCCCTCCAAAAAAAAGCATGGGCAGGCCTTTCATCAATCGCAATCCAAAATCTGGAAAAGTAAAATCGTGCTGCAACTCCGGCACTTCCTTTAGAACGTTCCATAAAAAGATGCGATACTTGGTAGGTTCAGCCTTCAGAAGGTCAATATAGTCCGCCATTTGCATTTTTGCGTGGGGCTCGTTGAACCCATCTTTATGGTCCACAGGCCTATCATCGTACAAGGGTACCGTTTTATGACCGGCCACCTGCTTCATATACTCTAGGTTCCATTTGGAATAGGCGGGCCACCCCTCAATAAACCGCTCTATAACGACCGGCTTTTGTGGCTTAAAGTACTTTTCTATAAAATCTTCCTTGGTAATGGTCTTTACCCGGGGTATGTCCTGTAAATTCAAACGCTAAAGATTAATTTAGACTTCTAAATTTAATTCCCCAACCGAAGTCCCCAATAAATGGGCACAAAGGTCTATTCCGAAAGTTTGGCCTTTTGCTTGGCGCTTTCGTTACGATCTATAGTGTGTCCCGGTCTGCTCCATTTTGGTTTTTCACCCAATGTCTGAAATTGTGAATCCTGGGCCTCCACTGTTTTTGGCTGTGCAACCTTTGTAAATGGCTTCTGTGGGTTTAGACCCAAAAGCTTGAACATTTCCATATCCTCATTGACATCAGGGTTAGGGGTCGTCAACAATTTATCACCGGCAAAAATAGAATTTGCCCCGGCGAAGAAACACATTGCCTGTCCTTCCCTACTCATTTCCGTACGTCCTGCAGATAGCCTTACCTGGGTTTCCGGCATTACAATACGGGTAGTTGCTACCATACGGATCATCTCCCAAATGGAAATAGGTTCAATATCTTCCATAGGCGTGCCCGGTACTGCTACCAAAGCATTGATCGGCACCGATTCTGGCTGTGGATCCAATGTGGCCAAAGCAACGAGCATTCCTGCCCTGTCCTCAATCTTTTCTCCCATTCCAATGATACCACCGCTACAAACGGTCACATTGCTTTTTCTAACATTTCCTATAGTGTCCAATCGGTCCTTAAAGGCTCTAGTGGATATCACATCCTTATAATAATCCTCGGAAGTATCCAAGTTATGGTTGTATGCATATAAACCTGCTTCCGCCAAACGCTGTGCTTGGTTTTCCGTAATCATCCCCAACGTGCAACAAACCTCCATATCCAGTTTGTTGATGGTTCGTACCATCTCCAGCACATTGTCAAACTCCGGTCCGTCCTTTACATTACGCCAGGCAGCACCCATACAAACTCTGGAACTTCCTGATGATTTGGCACGCAAGGCCTGGGCCTTTACCTGCTGAACCGACATAAGGTCATTGCCCTCTACATCGGTATGGTAACGCGCCGCTTGCGGACAGTACCCACAATCTTCCGGACAGCCCCCAGTCTTTATGGACAGCAAGGTAGAAACCTGTACCGTATTGGGATCGTGGAATTTACGGTGCACCGTTGCTGCCTCGTACAGCAATTCCAT
>JBFIGS010000137.1:0-7554 GCA_041602195.1 Sediminicola sp.
CCTGCTATTACTTTTTTTTGATCCCGATAGGGGGGTGCATGGAAGTAAATAGCGCTAAGGTTTGCTCGGCTTCCTGTTTTCTCACGGATATTATGAAGGTGCAGGACAGTTCCATAGTTTGTGCAAGTATTTCTATCTGGTGCTGTTTTATAGTTCTCATGACCTTATCCATTTGTTCATAATCGAACTTTAGGACAAACCGTTGCTGTAGCGTTTTTTCAACAATTTGGGAAGCTTCCAATGCCATTTGGGCACCTGTTTTGTAAGCCGATATCAAACCGCCCACTCCAAGTTTTGTACCTCCAAATATTCTTGTGACCGCTACAAGTATATTAGTGACTCCAAAAGATTGGATTTGACCATAAATGGGCATCCCAGCTGAATTGTTGGGCTCTCCATCGTCATTAGCCCTATAATGTGGCTCTTCCACGCCTAATTGCCATGCATAACATACATGATTGGCAGTGTGGTGTTTCTTTCTAAGCGCCTCTATCAAAGGCTTGACTTCCTCTTCATCAGAAATTGGAAAGGCATATCCGAAGAACTTGCTCTTCTTTTCCTTAAAGAGGATTTCCTCAGAAGGCTTTAAAATGGTCCTATATGAATCTTGATTTTCTTCTTCCATTAGGTACTGGCAACTAAAATAATACTTATGACTGCCAAACCAATCCCAAACCAGTTTTTTTTGCTTAAAGATTCCTTGAACAATACAATGCCAAAAATAGTGGAGAGCAGAACAGTGGCCACATGATTTAAGGTGAAAATGGAGGCGCTATTGATAAAATCATTTTCAAGGGCCCTCAAGAGAAAGTAGATGGAGAAATAATTTACAATGCCCAAGACCAATCCGCCCAGCACATTTCTTAAATTTGGCCTTAATGGTTCTCTCAAGGATTTTAACAAGATAAAAATTAACCCAATAAAACCAGCTGCACCAAAGACCGTTGCAGAGAATAATGGATAATCTTCCTTTTCCATATAAGTAGCTTGTAAATACTTAATGGAAGTGTCAACCATGCCAGATCCCAAAAACAAAAGGAGAGGTAAAATAATAGTCTCCATCTTTACTGTAAGGGTCCTATTTTTTATGGATGCAAAATACACTGCAACTAAGGCTAAAACGATTCCTATAATCTTAATGGGCCCCAAAACCTCCTTATAAATAAGAACCCCTGCAATTACGGGTATGATCAATGACATTTTAGAGGCGACGGAAGCCACGGACACACCGATCTTTTGGGATGTTTTGGCGGTAATTATAAAGACAACGATAAATAATATGCCAAGAGCCATAGTACCTAAAAACCAAGGTTTCTCAGTTAGGTCGTTCACCGTTATTTTACCTTCATAAAATAGGGTAGAGAACAGGCATGCCACTACATAGTTGCAGATAATGGCGTACAATGTTTGTATCTTGTATTTTGAAAAAAGCTTAAATATTACAAAGAGGGAACTGGAAAAAAGGACGCACAAGGCTAAATCTAGCATGTTATAATCTTGATTTTAATTGAACGATATCTTCCTTGCCTACCTGAAGGTTCCAACTTGTTATACCCAATTGTTCCGATGCCAAAGTATTTTCTAAAGTATCATCCACGAAAAAGGTTTCAGAGGCTTTTATATTATTGGCATCCAATACAAATTGATAGATGTCTGCATTCGGCTTCCGTAAATTAATTTCGTGGGATAGGTAGAATTTGTCAAAACATTTTTTGAAACGGTCAAAGCGATCTTTTCCCATATTTTCAATTACCTTTTCTATGTGCAGGGCATTGGTATTGCTCAGTAAAATTAGGGTGAAATCATTTTCCTTGGCCATTTGTTCTATAAATTCAAGCCTGTATTCCGGAAAATCCAAGATGATGGAATTCCATCCCTTTTTAATTTGATCCAGTTTTGCCGTTGGGAAATAATCTTGCAATTTTGAAAGAAAGGCATCAGAATCCAAAAGCCCTTTTTCATAGGAATATAGCAAATTCGTAAATGCAGGCTCAAAATCTTTTAGCCCCCATTTTTTCATCTCTATAATTGGTGCTTGCTTGTCCAAGTTGATAAAGATATCGCCAAAATCAAAAATAATATGTTTAATCATTGTTGAAGAAGGTTAAAGTGTCTGTCGTAATTGTTCGTTTGCCTGCAATAGGTTTGTTTATAATAGGAGCTTTTAGGCCTTTGGTGAAATAGTTGGCCCCCTTAAACACCCTTGCTTCATCCCATAGGTTCTCATCAAGGAACGTTTGTAGCGTTTTGGAACCTCCTTCGATAATTACACTTAAGATGTTGTGCTTGTAGAGTACCTCGCAAATTTGTTGTGCTACATTTTTTGAAAAATCGATCACCTCATAATCTACTCCGGTCACATATTTTTTACTGAGTTCTATCTGTGTAATAACGATGGTCTTTACGCTACCATCCATCACATGGAAATCGTTGCCCACCTTTAAGTTTCTATCAATTAGGATTCTCGTTGGGGATTTGCCGGTCCATAGTCTTACATTCAGTTTTGGGTTGTCCTTCAGGATGGTTTTGGTTCCTACTAAAATGGCCTGTTCTTCACTACGCCATTTGTGAACCAACTGTCTGGACTGTAAATTGGTGATCCAATATGGGGATGGATCCGTTTCCCGTAAAGATTGTTCAGGGGCAATAAAGCCATCAAGAGTTTCCGCCCATTTTAGAATGATAAAAGGCCTTTTTTGTTCATGAAAGGTTAGAAAACGCTTATGGTGGTCCCTACATTCCTTTTCCAGAACAGGAACTAGTACCTCACATCCTGCATCTTTCAATTTTTTGATACCATCACCTGCTACCTTCACGTGGGGGTCTAACAGCCCAATGACCACCTTTGGTATTTTGTGTTCAATGATGAGATTGGCACAAGGAGGGGTTTTTCCAAAGTGGGAGCAAGGCTCTAGGGTAACATAAAGGGTGGCCTTGGAAAGTAAGGCTTTGTTCTTCACAGAGTGAATGGCATTTACTTCGGCATGTGGCCCACCATATGGGCTTGTAAAACCTTCTCCAATAACCTTGTTTTCATGGACTATGACACTTCCTACCATTGGATTCGGAAAGGTGAATCCAAGTCCATTTTTAGCTACTTGGATA
Organism: Sediminicola sp.; assembly: GCA_041602195.1. Classification (GTDB taxonomy): domain Bacteria; phylum Bacteroidota; class Bacteroidia; order Flavobacteriales; family Flavobacteriaceae; genus Sediminicola. The sequence continues at coordinate 3,106 of JBFIGS010000137.1, forward strand.
CATCGTAAAATATATTTTTCATGTATCTTCACCCCACAAAAATAGAATTTTAAAAGTTACCCGTTAAGAAAAATGAGTACAGCAATTATTAGGGAAATTCAACCTCAAGACAATAAGCAAGTTGCATCGGTCATCAGACAGGTGTTGATAGATTTGGGTGTGCCTAAAGTAGGCACTGCTTATGCAGATACAGCATTGGATCACATGTACGAGAATTATAATGTTCCCAAGGCAAGTTATTTTGTTGTGGAGGAAAACAATAGGATCATAGGATGTGCAGGTGTTGCCCAGTTAGAAAATTTTGATGGTAATGTATGTGAATTGCAGAAGATGTACTTTACAGAAGAGGCCAGGGGGAGAGGATTGGGATCACAAATGATGAAGGTCTGTCTCAACAAGGCCCGGGAATATGGTTTTGAGAAATGCTATCTGGAAACCATGCCCTATATGGAGGATGCACAAAAACTCTATAAAAAAACTGGGTTTCAATATATAGAAGCACGTATGGGCGATACGGGCCATTATTCATGTCCGGTTTTTATGTTATTAGAACTATAGAATAAAATGTTATTAAAAGAGATCAAGCGTATCTTTCATGTTGAACTTGATGGTGTATATCCAAAGGAAGAGGTGGATAGTTTCTTTTACCTTATGGTGGAGCATTATTTAGGGTTAGAACGATTTGTGTTGGCCCTGGAGCCAAATACCATGGTAACTAAGGAAGAAGAACAGCCCTTGTTTGAAGGGTTGAGCAAGTTGAAACTGCACAGACCGGTACAATATATCCTAGGAGTTGCCCATTTTATGGATATGGAATTTAAGGTTGATGAGAATGTTTTGATACCAAGACCGGAGACTGAAGAATTGGTAAGATGGATTTTGGAGCAAGCAAAAGAACATCGTGGGGTATTGAAGATATTGGATATAGGCACGGGAAGTGGATGCATCGCTATAGCATTGGCAAAAAATCTACCAAATGCCGAAGTTTACGCCTTGGATATTTCTAGTGAATCCTTAATCGTAGCAAAAGAAAATGCCGATAAAAATGGGGTGTCAATAGAATTTATTGAAACAGATATTCTTCAGACCGAAAAATTACAGTTACATTTTGATATTATTGTATCCAACCCTCCCTATGTGCGTGAATTGGAGAAAAAACAGATGAGTGCCAATGTCACTGATCATGAACCAGACCAAGCCCTTTTTGTTCCTGATGATAATCCTCTTTTATTTTATAGGAAAATTTCGGAGTTTGCAACCTTGCATTTAAATAAAGGCGGGTGTTTATACTTTGAAATCAATCAATATTTGGGAAAAGATACCGTGCAGTGCATGGAAAATTTTGGTTTCTCAGAATTGCAGTTGAGAAAAGATATGTTTGGAAATGATAGAATGCTTAAAGGGAAACTTGTCTAATTTGAAAGAAACCTGTGACACAATAATATCAAGTAAGATCATGACTGTGAGGAGGTCAAAAATCAAAAAGAAGAATGAGCATTAAAGATAAAATAGAGGCTTTACGGAATAGTTTAAGGGAACACAACCATAACTATTATGTGTTGGACAACCCGACAATTTCCGATTATGAATTTGACATTATGCTGAAGGAGCTTCAGGACTTGGAAGATCAGCATCCAGAGTTTCATGATCCAACGTCACCTACGTTGCGTGTTGGAGGAGGTATTACCAAGTATTTTGAAACGGTGGCTCATGAGCATCGGATGTATTCCCTGGAAAACTCCTACTCTAAAGAGGATTTGGAAGACTGGGAGAAGCGTATACAAAAAAACCTAGGGGATGTTCCTGTTGAATTTACCTGTGAGTTAAAATATGATGGTGCCTCAATAAGTCTCACTTATGAAAAGGGACAATTGCTTCGTGCCGTCACCAGAGGGGATGGATTTCAGGGAGATGATGTAACTACCAATATTAAAACTATTAAATCTGTCCCGTTGCGATTAAAAGGGGATTATCCTGAGAAATTCGATATCCGTGGGGAGATTGTCCTGCCTTTTGAGGGTTTTGCCAAAATGAATCAAGAACGCCTTGAAAATGGGGAGGATCCATACATGAATCCACGGAATACGGCTTCTGGAAGTCTAAAATTACAGGATAGTGCGCTTGTGGCACAACGACCCTTGGAGTGTTTGTTATACAGTATTGTTGGTCCAAATTTAAATATCTCCTCTCAATTTGAGGTATTGGAAAAAGCCAGGTCTTGGGGATTTAAAGTACCCACAGTGGCCAAGGTATGCAAATCTACAGATGAAGTAATGGCCTTTGTAGATTACTGGGACGTGCACCGTCACGAACTGCCATATGAAACAGATGGGGTCGTGGTAAAAGTGAACAATCTTCAATATCAGGATGAGTTGGGCTATACCGCCAAATCCCCAAGGTGGGCCATGGCCTATAAGTTTAAGGCGGAACAAGTGTCTACCTTATTGAACGAGATAACCTACCAGGTGGGTAGAACTGGAGCCATTACCCCCGTAGCCAATTTAAAGCCTGTTTTACTTGCCGGTACTACTGTAAAAAGGGCCTCCTTGCACAATGCAGACCAGATTGCAAAGTTGGATATTCGGGAAGGAGACACTGTATTTGTGGAAAAAGGAGGGGAAATTATACCAAAAATTATAGGGGTAGATTTTTCTAAACGACCTGCAGATTCTTCACCCACAGTTTATATTGATCACTGTCCGGAATGTCATACTAAATTGGAACGAACAGAGGGTGATGCCAAGCATTACTGCACCAACTATTATGGGTGTCCTCCCCAGATAACCGGTCGTATCCAGCATTACATTTCACGCAAAGCAATGGATATAGAGGGACTTGGCGGTGAAACGGTAGAACTGCTGTTTAAGGAAGGGTTGATTGAAAATTATGCAGATTTATATGTGCTGACCAAGGAACAGATCATGCCCTTGGAGCGAATGGCAGAGAAATCTGCCGAGAACCTGGTTATAGGGGTTGCAAAATCTGTGGAAATACCTTTTGAACGCGTGCTCTTTGCCTTGGGGATTAGATTTGTCGGGGAGACAGTAGCTAAAAAACTGGCCAAAGCATATAAAAATATCGATGCCCTAATGTCTGCTTCCTATGATGAATTAATGTCTGTGGATGAAATAGGGCAGGTGATAGCCGCCAGTGTTATCGAATTTTTTCAAAATGAAAAGAATCTCGAGATTATTGAAAGGTTGAAAAGTTATGGGGTACAGTTTGAACTTTCGGCCGAAAAACTTGAGAATCAGACAGAACTATTAAAGGGATCTACCTTTGTTGTTTCCGGAGTGTTTGAAAAGGTTAGTAGGGACGAGCTTAAAAAACTGATCGAAGACAATGGCGGGAAAGTAGGTTCTTCTATTTCTTCCAAAACCTCTTATTTGGTGGCAGGGGATAAAATGGGGCCTAGTAAACGAACCAAAGCAGAAGGACTCAATATTCCCATAATTTCTGAAGATGATTTTTTAGAAATGCTCCAATAAACCATACTCTTATGTCTTTACCTGTAAATCTCGAATTTTTTAAGCTATCCTTAAAGGAGAACGAGCCTAACCCCGATTGGTCGTCTGGACTAAAATCTATGTGGTGGGATGTAAAAGGAAATTGGGAAGCCTCCCATGATATTGCCCAAGAAATGACCTCCCTTGATGGAAGTTGGATTCACGCATATCTGCATAGAAAGGAAGGGGACAGGTTTAATGCGGATTATTGGTATAGAAAAGCAAATAGACCCTTCCCAAAAGTCTCCCTAGAAGAAGAACAGAAACAATTGGTGGCCTACTTTATAGGAAAGTAAGTATAGTATATTAGTTCTCTTTTATGGGGATCCATACTTCTTCCTCTGAATTTGGATCATTGTTCTTATAACCGTCTCCCAAAACTTCAAAATGAGGTCTATTATCCAGTCGATAGATTGAATTGGGTAGCCATACCTTAAAAATATGGTCTAAGGTATGATGAAAAGTAGAAGCGCCTCCAATGTGTTTAAATATAGCATAGGAGCCTTCTGCCAAATGAAATGTTTCCAAATTTCCGGGAATACCCATCGTATCGGAAACTTCTACCGCCGCCCACTTTTAAAATTCTGTTGAAGCACTAAAATTTTGAAGATTAAAGGACCCCTCATAGTCTTGTAGTGAAATTACATTGTTGGATATTTTGTTCCTTATAGACTCTTTGTAGGGCATAAAACTTTGCCATAGCTCAACGGTCCTATTACTATCTAGGGACATCGTAAGTCTTTTCCCCACCAATGTTTTGGATCTAATAGAAGTTATTCTGACCTCCATTACTTCCTAAACTGTTATTGAAATACCATCGACCGTCAAATTTTTCTCCGTATCAAAATAGAAGTCAATCCTACCCAAGTTAATTCCATAACACCCAACTTGATTCACCAAAACTTGCTTACCCATTCTATTTTTGGCAACCGTTGGTTTATCC
>JBFIGS010000138.1:0-7467 GCA_041602195.1 Sediminicola sp.
ACCAGCATATTGCGGTTTTTGTGGATGGTCATTATTTTATTGTGGCCAACAATGGAGTGCTCGGATTGATCATTTCCGAAGTACTTCCAGACAAAATTGTTGAGATCAGTTTACCGGATACAGGTCAGACCCCATTTCCGGTAATGGATGTCTTTGTAAAGGTGGCTTGCCATATTGCAAGAGGAGGAACTCTGGAAGTTGTTGGTAAATCATTTGACCAATTGAAGGATCTTAAAGAATTCACCCCCACAGTTTCGGATAATTTAAAAACCATTACCGGTCATGTAATTTATATTGACAATTATGGGAACGTAGTGTCCAACATTCAAAAAAGCCTATTTGAGGCCTACCGCAATGGCAGAAAATTTGAATTGAAGGCCAGAAACAAAAAATTGACGGAGATTCACAAAAGATTTAGTGATATCATCAACTTTAATCTGGATAAAAATCAGAGAAAAGGCCCCGGAGATCTTTTGGCCCTATTTAATTCCTCCGATTATATAGAACTGGCCATCTATAAGAGTGACCTCAATACCGTTGGAGGCGCTTCTACCCTACTGGGACTTGACTATAGGGATACCATTACCATAAACTTTATTTAAATGTTCGTACGAATCGTAAAATTGACCTTTAAAAAAGAAAATATCGCTAGTTTTGAGCAAATTTTTGAAGATTCAAAAAATTTGATAAGAAACGTTGAAGGGTGTACCTTTTTAGAGTTATTGCAGGATAAGGATCAGCCAAATATATTTTTTACCTATAGCTATTGGCAATCGGAAGAAAATTTGGACAATTATAGAAATTCAGCGCTATTCAAAAATATTTGGGGCCAGACAAAAGCTTTGTTTGCTGAAAGAGCTGAGGCTTGGAGTGTGGACAAGAAAATTACGTTAAACTGATTACAAGGGTATGTTAGCCATTTATAAAAGGGAAGTACAAGCATTTTTTACGTCGCCAATTGGCTATTTGGTCATTGGGCTTTTTTTGGTTTTAACGGGCCTTTTCCTTTGGGTCTTCAAAGGGCCTTTCAATATCCTTGAATATGGGTTTGCAGATTTGGATAAATTTTTTCTCCTAGCCCCTTGGGTATTTCTTTTTCTGATCCCCGCAATTACCATGAGAAGCTTTTCAGAGGAGATTAAATTGGGAACCTTGGAACTATTGTTCATTAAACCCATCCCCATTTCACATACGGTCATCGGCAAATTCTTGGGCACCCTTACCCTGGCCATTATTGCTGTCATTCCAACTTTCCTATACGTCTACTGTGTCTCTCAATTGGGCACAACTGTTGGCAACTTGGATATGGGCATTGTTATTGGCTCCTACTTTGGCCTACTCTTTTTAATAGCTAGTTATATCTCCATTGGTCTATATACCTCCACTCTGACCGAAAATCAAATCGTTGCTTTTATCTTGGGTATTGTTCTTTGCTTTTTCCTCTTTTATGGAATTGAAGGTATTGCCACAGTGGTATCCGATGGCGAACTATCCCTGTTCATCCAAAATTTAGGGATGAAGGCACATTTTACGAATATTTCCAAAGGTGTACTGGATACTAGGGATTTTATTTATTTCTTAAGTATCTGCCTTTTTTTCCTCTACCTGACGGTGGTGCAACTAAAAAACCGAAATAGATAATGCAAAAATCTTTTTTATCTATTGGCAAGGCAATTCTAGCATTGGTGGTCATCAATGTAATTGGCCATTATATGTATACCCGTTTTGACCTTACCGAAGACAAAAGGTATACGTTGTCCCAACCAGCCATTTCTTCAGTGCAGGATTTTGAAAATCCCGTTATCATTGATGTGCTGTTGGACGGTAACCTACCTCCAGAATTCATAAAACTCAAAGGAGAGACCCAACAACTTCTGGAAGAATTTGCCTCTGAAAACAAGAACATAAAATTCAACTTTGTCAACCCTCTAGAAGAAGAAGCAGAAGCATCTGAAAACATCATTGCAGAACTCAGAAAATTAGGGCTCACCCCTGCGAACGTGACCATAGAGGAAAACGGCAAAGTGTCCCAAGAAATAGTATTTCCATGGGCCATGGTCAACTATAATAATACCACAATAAAAGTTCCCCTTTTAAAAAATAAATTGGGCGCCAGTACGGAAGAACGCGTAAACAATTCCGTTCAGCATTTAGAATACGCTTTTGCCGATGCCTTTGTAAAGCTCAATATTAAGGAAAAGAAAAGGGTAGCCATAATCAAAGGAAATGGGGAATTGGAAGACATCTATATTGCAGATTACCTTACTACGATTCGGGACTACTACAACATTGGCGCCATCACCTTAGATTCCGTTGCCGGCAATCCCCAAAAGGTTTTGGATCAATTAAAGGGATTTGATCTGGCCATCATTGCCAAACCAACCCAAGCCTTTACCGATGCCGAAAAGTATGTTTTGGATCAATATATTGTCAATGGCGGCAAATCTATTTGGTTGATCGATGAGGTAGCCATTGAACTGGACAGTCTTTTTAATGAGAATGGCAGTGCTTTTGCCCTGGAACGAAATTTGAACCTCAATGATTTTTTCTTTAAGTATGGGGTACGTATCAATCCGGTATTGATCAACGATCTATATTTCACCCAGATTGTCCTAGCATCGGGAGAAGGCAACCAATCAGAATACAACCCGGTTCCCTGGTACTACAACCCCATGGTCTTTTCTAGGAACAACCACCCCATCAACAACAATTTGGAGGCTGTTAGATTCCAGTTTGCGAATAGTATGGATACCTTGCCCAACCCTTATAAAAAGACCATTTTATATTATAGTTCGCCCTTATCCAAGACCGAAGGTACGCCTAGGGAAATCAATCTAAATACCATAAATACCCCTCCTAAAAAGGAAAGTTATACTAATGGGAACCAGCCATTGGCAGTTTTGATAGAAGGTGAATTTAAATCGGCCTTTTTAAATAGGGTGAAGCCCATAGCGTTGAAAGGGACCATGGAAAAAGGAGAAGCGAACAAAATGCTTGTCATTGCCGATGGAGATCTAATCAAAAACCAAGTTAAAAATGGGAGACCGTTGGAATTGGGTTATGACAAATGGACAAACAACTATTTTGGAAATAAAGAATTCTTGGTAAACAGTATTAATTACCTTTTAGATGACAATGGACTTATAAACATTAGAAATAAAAAGGTGACAATCCCCTTTTTGGACGAGAAAAAAATTGTGGAGGAGAAAAGCAAGTGGCAATATATAAACATTGGGCTTCCCGTAGCTTTGATCTTACTTTTTGGATGGCTTTTCAACGCCTACAGAAGGAAAAAATACGGCGCCTAAGTGTTAATAAGTTTGTTTTCTTTAAAGGCGCAATTAAAATACCTTTGTTTAAAGTATTTTTAAACCCAAAATTCTGGATTGGTAACAGTATTTTGCCCAAAAATGTATATTTTCGGGGGCGTCTTATCAAGATGGAGTTTCGACATTAAAATAATATAACTAATGAAATTTATAGTATCCAGTACTTATTTACTAAAACAATTACAGGTTTTGGGAGGGGTTATCAATAATAGCAATACACTTCCCATATTGGATAATTTTTTGTTCGATCTTGATCAAAACAAACTAACCGTTTCTGCATCCGATTTGGAAACTACCATGAGTTCTGTTTTGAACGTAGACTCTGATAGTGTCGGGACAATTGCGGTTCCTGCAAAACTATTGTTGGAAACCCTAAAAACTTTTCCAGAACAGCCTTTGACCTTTGTTGTTGAAGATAACAATACGGTAGAGATAAGTTCCAATCACGGTAAATATGCCTTGGCCTATGCCGATGGGGCAGAATTCCCCAAAGCGGTGGAACTTTCCAATCCTAGTTCAACTACCATCATTGGTGATATCTTGGCTACTGCCATTAACAAAACCATCTTTGCAGCTGGAAATGATGACCTGCGTCCTGTAATGAGCGGGGTGTTTTTTCAATTCTCTCCAGAAAATCTAACTTTTGTTGCTACAGATGCCCATAAACTGGTAAAGTACCAGCGTGCAGACGTTACCGCTTCCCAAGTGGCTGAATTTATTATGCCTAAAAAACCATTGACCCTTTTGAAGGGAATATTGGCAGGAAGTGAGACTGATGTTACTATTGAATACAATGATAGTAATGCTAAATTTTCCTTTGACCAAACGGAGCTTATCTGTAGGTTGATAGATGGCAAGTATCCCAACTATGATGCCGTGATCCCAAAGGAAAACCCTAATAAATTAAGTATTTCAAGAAATCAGTTTTTGAGCTCTGTAAGAAGGGTATCCATATTCTCTAACAAGACAACGCACCAAATACGTTTAAAGATTGCAGGTGCCGAATTAAATATATCTGCAGAAGACATAGACTACAGTAACAAAGCTGAGGAGCGTTTGACTTGTTCTTATGCAGGGGATGATATGCAAATAGGTTTCAATTCCCGTTTTCTGGTGGAAATGCTCAACAACCTAACATCTGATGATGTTTCCCTTGAAATGAGCCTTCCAAATCGTGCCGGAATCTTAACACCTGTGGATGGACTGGACGAGGGTGAGCATGTTACCATGTTGGTAATGCCGGTTATGCTAAACAGCTAGTTCCTGAATTTATAGAATTAAAAAAGCCACATTTTTCAATGTGGCTTTTTTTATTTTAAGATATTAGACTAAACGAATTTAAAACTTAAAGGATAATAAGGTGTTTCCCCGTTATTGGCTCTTACCGCATTGATAATCGGGAAAACGAATCCTATGATCCCTACTGCTAAAAAGCCTAACAGCCCGAGTCCGAAAAGCAATATCAAAGGGATACTGATGAGGATATAAATAAAGAGGCTTATTTGAAAATTGATAATTGCCTTTCCATGTTCATCCATATTCATGACCTTATCTTTTTGGGTAAGCCATAAAACCAAGGGAACAATAAAACCCCCACATCCTGTGACCAAATCCAATAATTGGGTCAAATGGGTGATCACTAAAAGTTGTCTGTTTTCTGCTTGCATGATTTGATTATTTTATGATTGATGTGCTTATAGGACGCACTTCAAGAACAAATGTTACAAGTAGATACATTAATCTGCTTCAAAGACCCACCTTTACAGCTTTTTTCGTAGCTTTCTTAGTTTCTCCTTATCTTTTTCAATATCCAGTTTTAACTTTTGAATTTTATCATTGATGTTTTTTATTTCATTGGGTGACAAATCTCCTTTTCTTTCCCCTTTGAATAATTTCTCTTCCAATTTTATGATCTTCTTTTCATCATTGGAAATTGATTTTTCCTGAGAAGCAATATCACTTTCTAGCTTTTTTAGTTTCTTCCTTTCCTTCTCAGCCTTCTTTTTCTCCTTCTCGGCTTTTTCCCTTGCCTTTTTTGCCTTCTCCTCTTCCCTTTCGGCTTTTTCCACTTTCTTTTTCACAGCTGCTAACTCCTTGGCCTCCTGTTCCATTTTGGCAACACTGTCCAATGGTGTTTTCGTTTCCTGTCCGTACATATTGCCAAAAGATGCAATACAAATGACTACTAGTACAAATAAAAATCGTTTCATGGCGGTTTATAGTAAAAAGTTAGACTATATAAAAGGTACGAAATATTACTCATTGCAAATAAGAAATAAAGGGAATTATTCGATACCAATAAGCAGGCAGACAATCTGTCCAAGAAGCCGTTTATAGTCCCTATTTTCCGTATTTTTGCCCAAAAGCAAGGGTTATGATTCCAAATGATACCATAATAGCATTAGCAACAGCATCCGGGGCAGGAGCCATAGCGGTCATCCGCGTATCCGGTAAGGATGCAATTGCTATTTCCGCTCCTTTGTTCCGATCTATTAGGGGTAAGGATCTGGCCGTGCAAAAAAGCCATACAGTCCATTTGGGTCATATTATGGATGGGGAACGTACCGTAGATGAAGTTTTGGTGACCATTTTTAAAGGTCCCAATTCCTATACGGGAGAACATGTTATTGAGATCTCTTGCCATGGATCACCCTATATACAACAACAGATTATTCAATTATTCCTTAGAAATGGTTGTAGGACTGCAAATGCAGGGGAATTTACACTTCGTGCTTTTTTGAACGGCAAAATGGATTTGAGTCAGGCCGAAGCAGTTGCCGATCTTATTGCCTCTGATAATGAGGCAAGCCATCAAATAGCCATGCAACAAATGCGCGGTGGTTTTAGCAACGAAATAAAACGACTTAGGGACGAGCTGCTTAACTTTGCTTCGTTGATAGAACTAGAACTCGATTTTGCTGAGGAAGACGTAGAATTTGCAGACAGGAATCAGTTTACAGCATTGGTGGACCGCATCCGAGAAGTGCTCAAAAGGCTCATCGATAGTTTTGCCGTTGGGAATGTCATCAAAAATGGAATTCCAGTCGCCATTGTAGGGGAACCCAATGTAGGTAAGTCTACCCTATTAAACGCTTTATTGAACGAGGAGAGAGCCATTGTCAGTGAGATTGCCGGAACGACCAGGGATACCATTGAAGATGAAATCTCTATAGGCGGTATCGGCTTTCGATTTATTGATACGGCCGGTATACGCGAAACTGTAGATGTGGTAGAGAGTATAGGTATAAAAAAGACCTTTGAAAAAATTGAGCAGGCACAAGTAGTCATTTATTTGGTGGATGGGATACAAGTAATTGGCGATGAAAATAGATTGGCATTAATAAAGACCGAACTGGAAAAGATCCGCAATAAACATCCACAAAAACCATTGCTTTTCATCATCAATAAAGCAGATCAAATATCCGATGCACAGCAATCCAAGATTGCCGAGGAATTACCTTCTGCCCTATTCCTTTCTGCCAAGACCGGGGAAGGGATAGAAAGACTTACCACGGAACTTCTCAATTTCGTGAATACAGGAGCCTTAAAAAACAATGAGACCATTGTGACCAATACCAGACACTACAACTCCCTTTTAAAGGCCCTAGAGGACATTGAAAGGGTAAAAGAAGGGATTGATATGGGTATTTCAGGAGACCTTATGGCTATTGATATCCGCCAAGCCCTCTACCATTTTGGTGAAATTACTGGTGAGATTACTTCTGACGATCTATTGGGAAATATTTTTGCCAATTTCTGTATCGGAAAATGATAAAACAGAAATTGAATTCCTTTAACTTACTTGGGATTTCCAAGGCCTATTGTACCTCATTTTATAATGGCTCCCATAAGTGTGGTAGTGAACTTTATTATTCGTTTTGGATCCTTTAAATAATTGACTCCCTTAATCAAAGTGTAAATCGGGATAACATGAAATTAATAGTGATTCCTTAATACTCTATGAACTGGAATACGTTATAACTAGACATTGATAGAAAAATATCAATATGAGTAGAAATGAAAAACAGAATAAGCGTTCAATCACACCTATGACCTTTTAGTAATTGAAAGAATAATTTTTAGAAATTAAAATTTGATTATTAACATATTGAAATAAAAAGATAATCTAACGAAACGC
>JBFIGS010000139.1:0-7331 GCA_041602195.1 Sediminicola sp.
CCAATTCCTTAGGGGTTTCTGAAAATAGTGGAGAGCCACCTCCCAATACAATGGGGAATACGGTAATGATCATCTCGTCAATGAGGTCTTCTTTTAAAAAATTCTGAATAGTCTTTCCACCATCAATGTACAGTCGGTAATGTCCTTTTTTATGGATTTGCCCTAAAATTTCAGCCACGGTACCTTTTACCAGGTGCGCCTTCCCTTTATGGCTTTCAGGGATTTCATTTAAAGTAGTACTCAACACAAAGACGGGCTTTTGATAAGGCCAATCCACATCGAATCCCAGCACTGTTTCAAAGGTGGTGCGCCCCATCACAAGGGCGTCAATGCCCTCAGTAAACTTCACATAACCCATATCCTCATCATCGGGAATCTTTACGGAATCGAGCCATTCAATTCCCCCGTTTTTATCAGCTATATAACCGTCTAAACTTGTTGCTATATATACGCTGTTCTTCCTTTCCATTACCTATTATTTTGATCCTTTAGTGGCTTTAGTTCTTTGCACTTCGTCTCAATGGTTACAATCTATTGTTGACAGGCGTATTATTTCAATTCGATCATTACGGGCAAATGATCGGATAAATAATTATTATTTTTCATTTTGTCATCAATGTGTCTGTACTTGGATACCTTCAAATTTTTAATGAAAATATAGTCAATTCTTCTTTTGGCTACTTCATTCTTTGTAAAGCCGGTGTAGGTGCCATAGGGTCCATAAATGCCATCGGGTGATAATTGTGCCCCATCTTTAAGCACACTTTTTAGAATCTTAATTGGATTGGTTTCTGGTTCTGCATTAAAATCTCCCATGAGGATTATGGGATAATTATCCTGATTGATTTCCCTCAATTTGTTGAGTATTAATTTTGATGACATCTCTCTGGCCAATGGTCCCATATGATCAAAATGGGTATTAAGTACAAGTACTTTCTTTTTGCTGGCTTTATTCTCAAATACGCCATAAGTACAGATTCTTTCCATAGAGGCGTCCCAGCCCACAGATACAGTATCATCTTGTTCAGATAACCAAAAGGTGGCCCCTTTTACCAGCGAGAATTTATTATTATTGTAGTAGATTGGACTAAATTCTCCTTTTTGTTTCCCATCATCTCTTCCAACCCCAATTCTGGAATAATTTGTCAAATGTTGGTCGAGGTATTGTAATTGATGTTCTAAGCCTTCTTGTAGGCCAAATATTTCAGGTTCATAATAGTTAAACATGTGGGCCATTTCCAGTTTCCTGTTGTCCCAATTATTCAGACTGTCATTGGGGTTGTCATATTTGATATTGTAGGTCATGACTTTATGAACTTGGCAATACGTTGACATCTGGATTCCAATGATAAACAATAGGAAGATTGTATGTGCCAATATTTTGTTCATATAGCTATAATAATGCTCTTTTGGCTCATTTATAAGTCATTAGAGAGAATTTATTTCAATAGTTGCTCCATCAATTTAATAGCTGTTATTTCTCCTTTCTTGCGTACAAATTCCCGAGGAGTGTTATCACCAACCTCATAGGTAAAAGACTCGGCCCCAAATTCGAAAAAGAAGAAAGCCGTCGAATTAATTTTATTCCCGGTTCCGGGGCTAGGTCTTATATTGGGTTTGTAACCAGGAAATTCATCTTCTAAACCACTTATTACCTTTGGGACCAATCCGGGCATATTCCCTTTTAGTTCGGGGGAGATGGTATAGAAAATATCTTCCCAAGTGGAATGAAAATCGACTCCAAAATAAAACTTGCCCCCTGTTTGTGTGGCTTTCTGACGCATAAAATCCCTTATGGCCCTGGTCTCGGGTTGATTAAAGCTTTCCCAATCTCTGTTTAAATCAACGCCACCATAATTATGCCGCCAATGGCCATTATCGGCCCCATCCGGATTAACAAGAGGAACCACATAGGTATTGTAGGTAGCTCTAAAACGTTTTGCAAGGTCAGTATCTGCACTTATGGTTTCTATGAACGCCTGCATGGCGAGAAAGCCGGTTACCTCCGGTGGGTGCTGCCTAGAAATTACCATGATCATTCTCTGATCGTTACTGTCTCCTATTTTAAGCAAATTGATGGGTCTCCCTTCGTTACTTTTCCCAATGGTTGATTTTGTAACATAGGCATTGGTCATTAATTTGTTGGTCCAGTTATCCACCTCTGGGGAAGTGATCAATTCCTGAGCTGAGATCCATAGGGTGTCTTTGCTTAAGGACAGCTTCATGGTAATGCTTTCTGCCAATTCCCTTTCATTATAGATTTTCTTCACTGAGGTGTACTTCAAGGAATCCAGGGCTTCCCAGGTGGAACCATTTTTACTGAGCTTTGGAAAGTACCTATGGAAAGCATCTTCATTATAGGTGAGTTTTACATATTGGTCTTTTTCCGTTTCTGACCAAATTTTGAATCCATACCAGGGGCTTGGATTAATGGGCAAATTCTCGGGAGTTATTAAAACAGAAAGGAGGGTGTCATTGGTACGGGCAACTCCGTTCATTCTGGCACCACTATAATCATTGGACATAAATATTCCATCACCCAGATCAAAAACTCCTTTGTATTGCCGCTGAATAGGAACAGTTTGCGTGCTGACTTTCTTGATGGGTTCCTGTCCTTTCCATTGGGTAGTTGACTTACACCCTAAGAAACATAAGATGATGAGAATAAAAATGGGGGCTTTATTTTTAAAGTTCTTCAATGATGCCGAATTTTATGAGTTAGTATGCTTATGAAACGTGCCGTTTTAAATGTACGAAATCTTTTAAAATGGGCTAACCAGGCGAAACAATCGATTTTTAGATCCAAATGTTCAAGTCTGTATGTAGTCTTTCTAAATATATGAATGCCTGACATCTTAATATTTATAGTGTTAACTGAATATATTAAACAGAATCATTTTAATATGAACTACAATTGACAGTGTATTCCAATTGAAAGATTAGGCTAGTTCAAATAAAGTTGGAAATCAATCGTATGTAATATCAATTGTTTTTGAAGTTGATATTAAAGAGCCATTGGGACTCATTCCCTCAATATAGAGTTGTATGTTTTTTTGATTCAGCAAGGGTATTTTTATGGTGGTCGGACTATTATTGTTCAAAATAACTTTGGGTAACCAGGTCAAAACTCCGTAATTTCTAAATTCATCACTTTCAAAATTATTGTATCCTGGGTCATAATATTCTTGTGGTCTTGTAAACCCATTTTTTATTAAAAACGAAATATAATTTTTCTTTTTTTCAAGGATATAATGACCGAGTCTTGGAACAATGGATATAAATTGGTTTCCCATAAAATCATAATAAACAGACTGAACACTGCTTAAAGGCATCGTCAATAATTCATTACCATCACTTAGCATCCCTCCAATAATTACAGGAATTGGAACATGTTGCGCTATTTTTCCGGGAGGGGCTGTTCTGGATAGTACATTAACCTTACCACCTTTTATTACAATCTTATAACCTAAACTTCTTAGGTAGTCGGTAACTGTTGCCCTTCTCTTGATGTCATCATCTGTTATCCTTTTTCCGGTAACTATGGCTGAATTAATGGGGATATCTTTAAAGGCTTCCTTTTGTTCTGTAACTATCACTTCATCCAAGACGATGGTTTTTTCAGTAATTGCCAATTCATTCCCTGGGATAAAGGGTATGTCCATAGAGATATCATCATTTATTAAGGGGTGACCTTGTCTTAAATCAATAAAGTCATTACCTTCAATTACGGTAATATCCATAAGACTTTCAAATTCAATTTCTGCCTTTGGATTTCTAAGTTTACCCTTGCGGTCTAGGACTGAAATTTTCAAGGAATCGCCTTCGTAAAATATTCCTTTGCTCTTAAAGGTCTTATTACGCTCAATGTTTGTAAGAAAAGTGGCATTCAATTCATCGCTATAACCCCATACCTGCTTTTCATTTTCTAGATCTGCATCTAATACTTTTCCCTGGACGTTCATCCCCGATTCAAAGGTATATCCCATATTGGGTTTGCCATCAAAGATTTGGTCCCAGTGATAAGTACCCCACCCCTGTATGAGCAATAAAATATCCAAGTTGAACATATTGGTTCTATTCCAATCCTTAAAATAATCTCGAGGTTGACCTATCCGAGAGTCGAGGTAAGGAGTCAGTAGAAATGATGATAGCAATGAATTATTTGGTGTGTAAAATGTAGTTTTTTTTGGGAGTGCAGAAATACTCATTGACATATTATCCACAATAGAATTTGTAGCATTCATAGTGACCAAAAGCGAATCTTTTGTGGCATTCAATTCGTGAACTATACTAAGGTCACTAACCATATTTTCAGCTCCATATTCATTAAAGAACAAGCGACTGACTACCGGCTTATATAAATAATCGAAGACGGTAATGGAATTTACCCCAAACGGTAACTGGGATTTCTCCAAACTAAAGCTTGTCGTTTCTGAATTTAAATAAAGCTCGTCTAAGTGGATTTTCCCATTTTTGTGCACCGCTAAATAAAATGGTTTTTGATCAAACTTTTCAAGAGTTTTACTATTGGCGGCAAGGGTACCATGAATTTTACCATGATCCATGGTGCTTATGTTTAGTACGGTGCCATATTGCTCTACTTCTGGTAATTTCTGGGTAATAATCGCATCATTTTTCAATTTTGTACTTAGAAAGTATGTTCTTTCCCCATCCAATAAAAAGGCAACTTTTCCCATCCCATGGCTATTGGTTGCCAAATTGGCCACGATAATAGAGCCTAAATCATCTACTAGGGATATATTCTCCATTTTCATTCCAGTCATTGACGCAGAATTAATGTGGAATCCAATGGTGTTTTTTACATCCCTGACCAATTTTCCACCTTCAGGATATATTACAATTAAGGGATTGTTGGTAGGTGCCTGCTCCAAATTTGTAGGTTCTACCTTATCAAGCACTATAAATTTCTGGATATAGGGTTTTAGTGCGGGAAAGTTGTTCATCCAATTTGTATAGGATTTTATATAATAATTAGAATTAGCATAATTAGAGTCTATTAAAAAATTCCCATTTCCAATCCCATCCTGTAGATAAATCATTTTTCTTTGGATCAGCTTTCCCGCCTCATCAAAGATGCCTACATGTAAATTGGTGGTAGTTGTGGATGGAAGCTGATTATTTTCATCGTAAACATAAGCCGTGAACCAAATTTGCTCCCCTTTAAAAAAGGCGGACTTATTTAAATGTAAATGGACATTTTCTCTTAAGGGTTTATAAAAAGTCCGATAGCTATCAATAATCTGAGTGGATTTAAGATCTTGTGCTGTTAAAGAGGTGTTCAGAAAGGTATTGATGATTAACCCAATTATAAGTTTTACGAATACCTTTTGATGCATCTTGTTCAATATTAAATTTTTAAAATCTTATGGGGTTTAATTTAGATATTATCAATCTTTCTGGTTTGATAATATTTTCTCTATTTTGAGTTTATGTTATCAATATTTATGCCATAGAGGGCAATAAATATGATTGATTGGGATGCTTGAAGTTTTTTTTGTTAAAATCCCCCTTACTTGTGTGCTAAAATTTAGAATGATCTTATCGAAGGTCATAAACGGCTCATCATATTAATTTGAGGACTATTGAGGTGCTTTTTTCATTGTTAAAGTCGTCGAATTGGCAATTTGTTGAAGGGAAGATTCTTAATGTGTCATGCTATAAAATAAGGCTACAGGCTAAGAAGCTGTTATGAGATTTGTTTTGAATACAATTGGGTTGGTGATTTCTGTTGTATTTAAAGCACAAAATCTTTTAAATGCAGTAATGCGCCAATGTATATTTGGCAAATTGCTCCAGCCCACAGTTGACCGCATTTTGCTAATGGTCAATTAGATGGTATATAAATATTAAATGTTGCCCCTTTATTTAATTCTCCTTTTGCAAAAATAAATCCATTGTGATTTTCTACAATTTTCTTTACGATGGCTAGCCCTATTCCTGTCCCCTGAAATTTCTCTTTTCCGTGCAATCGTGAGAATACATCAAAAATCTTTTCGCTGTATTCCTGATCAAAACCAATCCCGTTATCCGAAATTTTAATGTGACAATATTCCTGGTTTTTGGATAGCTTTCCTATGTTGAATTTTGAACCTTTCGCAATTTCACTTGTAATTTTTATGAATGGTGCGTTGTCCCCTTTTGTAAACTTAATTGAGTTGCTGACAAGGTTGTAAATCAACTGCCTGAATTGAAATGGTATAACGTTCACCTCACACATTTCACCTGTTTCAACGGTGCCATTTTTTTGCTGAAGCTCCTCTTTTAAATCTTCCTTAACCAGCTCAATTATATTATTTAGGTGAGCGACTTCAAAATTCCGTTCCTCTGTACTGGTGCGGGAATAGGCAAGTAAGTCCTGAATAAGGTGCTGCATTCTATTGGCTGCCTTTTGCATACGTTGAAATTTATCCTTCCCGCTCCCTGTTAGGTTCAGGTATTCCTTCTCGATTATTTGTGAGGCAAACGTTTGAATTTTACGCAAGGGTTCCTGTAAATCATGGCTGGAGATGTAAGCAAAAGCCTGAAGCTCCTTATTCATCTTTTCAAGATCCAGATTATTTTGATTAAGCTCTTTTGTCCTTTCTAAAACCTGTTTTTCGAGCTCATTGGCAAACATTTTCTGGTCTTGTATATCGGTGCTCGTGCCCACCCACATGGTAATGTTGCCATTCTTGTCTTTTTGCGGTAAGGCCCTACTTAATTGCCATCTGTAATCCCCATTTTGTTTGCGAAATCGATGCTCCAGTAAAAAATCTTCTCCAGTTCTGATGCAGCGCCTCCATTCTTTGATGTTCCTCTCACGGTCATCGGGATGCACAATTTGTAGCCATCCATATTCAGTAAGTTGTTCCAAGGTCAAACCTGAATATTCAAAAACCGATTTGTTGAAATAATTTAGTTCGCCTTTAGGATCGGACGTCCATACCAGTTGTGCCATAGAATCGGCCAGCAGTCGAAACTTTTGCTCCCGTTCCAATAATAGATTTTGAAAGTTTTTTTCTTCGGTAATATCACGCATGGTTCCAATGACCCGCTCTGGTTCATTCCGACTATTATAAAACACCTTTCCTTTTGATTCTATCCAGTGAACGGTGTTGTCTTTCCACAGTATTCTACTTTCGTATTGAAGAATTCCGGAACGAAATGATTCTTCAATGGCCCTTTCCCTTAAGCTTTGGTCATCTGGATGGAAATAAGAGGAAGGCTCTAAATGTTCTTCATTATTTCCATTTAAAAGACCAAAAATTTCTTTGCAGCGCTGAGAGGTAATGGTTTTTTTAGTTCTTAAGTTATGTTCCCAAATCCCCAGC
>JBFIGS010000140.1:0-7293 GCA_041602195.1 Sediminicola sp.
AAAAAGATTTAAAAGGTTTTACTCCTGAGTGGACGGTTATCAATGCCCCAGGATTTATGGCTGATGCAGAAGTTGATGGTACCCGACAGCACAATTTTGCCATATTAAATTTCACCAAGAAAATTGCGTTGATTGGAGGTACTGGATATACAGGTGAAATCAAGAAAGGTATTTTTTCTGCGTTGAACTTTATTCTCCCCGTTGAGAAGAACACAATGCCTATGCACTGTTCCGCCAATGTAGGTGAAGATGGGGATACCGCTATCTTTTTTGGATTATCAGGTACTGGAAAAACAACTTTGTCCGCAGATCCCAACAGGAAACTTATAGGGGATGATGAACATGGCTGGACAGCTGAAAATACAGTCTTTAATTTTGAAGGGGGTTGTTATGCCAAGGTCATAAATCTTTCTGAGGAGAATGAGCCAGATATCTTTAGGGCGATCAAAAAAGGAGCCTTACTGGAAAATGTAGTTTTGAATAGCAAAGGAGAGGTAGACTTCTCGGATATCTCCATAACCCAAAATACACGAGTAAGCTATCCTATTTACCATATTGATAATATACAAGAGCCTTCCATTGGCAAGAATCCGAAAAATATTTTCTTTTTAACGGCCGATGCCTTTGGGGTTTTGCCTCCAATTTCCAAATTAACACCAAGTCAGGCTGCCTACCACTTTATGTCCGGGTATACCGCTAAGGTTGCCGGTACAGAAGCTGGGGTAGTTGAACCAATCCCATCATTTTCTGCTTGTTTTGGTGCGCCGTTCATGCCCTTGCACCCGGCCAAGTATGCCGAAATGCTAAGCAAAAAGATGCAGGAATCAGGTGTGAACGTTTGGTTGGTGAATACAGGTTGGACCGGTGGTCCTTACGGTGTTGGAACCCGTATGAAATTAAAATATACCCGTGCTATGATCCAAGCTGCTCTGAATGGGGATTTGGGTATGTACAGCTATGATACGTATCATATCCATTCTGTTTTTGGTGTGGCCCAGCCTAGGGAATGTCCTGGAGTGCCTACATCCGTATTGAGTCCTAGGACAACTTGGAACGATGATGAGGCCTATTACAAAACGGCTTTTAAATTATCCAATGCCTTCAGGGAAAACTTTAAGAAATTTGAAGCCTATTCCAATGAGGAAATCAGGCGTGGCGGACCGCAGCGATATGCCTTCTAAACATAAAAAAAGCCTCTGAAAAGAGGCTTTTTTTTATTTCTTGTTCTGTGTGGTGATATACTTCTGCAATGCCATGGTCATGGAAGGGGTGTCGGGCGTTGGAGCCTTGATGTCTATCCTTAGTCCTGCATCGGTAGCAGCGTTAACGGTAGAATTACCAAAAACGGCAATTCTCGTTTCGTTTTGCTTAAAATCTGGGAAATTCTTCAGTAACGATTCAATTCCTGAAGGGCTAAAGAACACCAAGATGTCATAATAAACGTCCCTTAGATCCGAAAGATCACTGATGACCGTTTTGTAGAAAATTCCTCTTGTCCAATTCAGTTCCATAGAATTCAACAATTCTGGAACAATTGGTTTTAGTACATCAGAAGATGGTAGTAAGAATTTTTCGTTTTTGTATTTTTTTAATAATGGAGTAATGTCAACAAAATTCATTTTGCCAACGTATATTTTTCTTTTTCTATAAACCACATATTTTTGTAGATAATACGCTACGGCTTCAGATTGGCAAAAATATTTCATAGTGTCCGGAACCTTGAATCGCATTTCATCGGCTATCCTGAAAAAATGATCAACGGAATTTCGGCTGGTAAGTATGATGGCGGTAAAATTGTTTAAATCAATTTTTTGTTGCCTAACATTCTTAGCGTCAACCCCCTCCACGTGGATGAAAGGTCTAAAATCGACTTTTACTTTTTCTTTTTCAATCAGTCGTGAATATGGGGAGTTCTCCATTTTCGGTTCTGGTTGGGAAACCAAAATCGTCTTTACTTTCATAAGCATCAGTCTTTAAAGTAGCTTCCTATTATCACAAAAGGCGCAATTTCAAGTGCGCAAAGGTACAAAATAAAATAGAAAATGTTACTAGTAATGTAAAATTGATGATTTCTTATCACATTGACCCATCCTATTAAATTTATGATTAAAACAAGGGCAATACTTACGTAAATAACAGTTTTTGAGTCTTTTAAGGCATAGGTCAAAATAACGTTCGCAAGGAACATGACAATCCCGCTATAATTGAGGTAGGTGAGTTTTTTGAATATCAATTCGCCAATAGTGGAGGTGATATTAAAAATAAAGGCATTTAATAGTTGTAGAACTACCTTCACCAGTAAGAAGAGCGCTAGCAACCCTAAGATCAAGACATAAATAAAGGGGTAGGCACTATTGTCCAACTGAAAGAGGATTCGTCTGGCCAAATATATAAAGAGAGCAAAATTAAAAAGTTGGAACAAGGTCAGGAATATATGGAACCAATTGATCAACCTATCCTTCTTATTGTACATGATCACGTACTTGTTGTTGAACGGGAGAATGATAAAATTGATGAACCTACTATAAAAAAAGCTCTTCCCAATTACCACGAAAAAAATACTGGTCAAAAGTACCAAGGTGATCCAATCGGCGGTGTCTATGAGTCGAAGCGTTGGTTCCATTATTCTAATTTAATATTATCCCCATTAATTCCCATATAAAGTCCATTTTCCGAGATACTTATTTTGAAGAATCCAGGATCTTCCATTTTGGATTTAGGTAATTTAAAAGTGAATTTTGTGGTGTCTTTTGCTTTAATAGTGAGCGCTTCCTTGTTTTTTGGTGTCATAGGTAAAGGTAATGTTTCCATGACTTGTTTGTAATCATTGAGGTAGGCTATCCCAAATTTTATTTTTTCGAGGGGGATATTGGTTTCATAAGGATTGAATACTTTTAGAGTAAGCTCTTGATCCGTATTGAGCTTTATATTTTTTTCGGCAACATAGCATCTTAATTTTCGGAACGACTCAAAGTTATCCATGTAATTCCCATAAAAGACGGTCCCGTCTGGCCAGTTGAGTGTAATATCGCCACTCTTGGTGTATTTGGAGACATACAGTATTTTTTGGTGCTGAACCTTGGCTTCTGAATCATCTATGGAATACTGGTTCTGGCGGTACATGATATTGTTCAGGGAATAGGTGGGGCTTCCGGAATAAAAGGCATACATAGGGGCGCTTCTATACGAATTTTCAAAAACCACGGGCATATCCCCAATCTGGGATTTGATATCACCTACCCATCTGGTGTTGCCATGGGTTTCATAAACCACAGGAAATAGCGGCTCATAAACCAATCCGATCCTTAGAAGAAGAAGAATTGCAATGTTGGCCAAGCCCATGCGGTATATCCATTTTTTAGCATTATCATTTTCCAAGAGATAATGGAATGCCATAATGGCCATAGGAATGGATATCACAATGATCCATTGGGTCTGTATCCTTCGGTTAAAACTGGAAATGAAAAAGAATATCAACACGCCATAAGTTAAATACAACAGCGCCTTGGTGAATTGATCTTTTGCCTTGGTTTTGTAAAGGGATTTATAAATCCAGGGAAAGGTAAGCCCAAAGAGTGCCACCAAATTAATAAAATACCCCAGGGTAAAATCAGCAAATTCATAGGCCCTATTGGGGCGTTCGTAAAGGTGGTATTTTATGGAAACAAAGTCGTTTTCATACAGCCAATAAAAATGAGGGGTATAGCACAAAAGGGCAATTGCCACGGATAACCATGCGTATTTATTCCAAACCAGTTTTATATTGGAGAGCAACGTAAAGAGAATAACCAAAACGGCATGGTATTTACTGTACATCAATGCCGCCATCACTATTCCAAGGCCCAAGGCCAATAAAGCTGAGGGTTTGGCTATAAACCTTTTGTAGAGTAGTAGGAACAAAGCCGTAAAAAAAAGAAAAGGGGTATCGGGCAAGGTAAAAAAGCCATAAGCATTGATCAGGGTCATGGAAAATACCAGCACAAAAAAATGAACTCCGTACCGCTCTTTTTTTGGATTATCTATCAAAAGCCATAACACTAGAAAGGTGGCTACGGATAGAATGCAGCTTATAAAGCGAACCCCGAGTTCCCCATTAAAAAACACACTGCTCATTTTGATCATGAGGGCAACCATGGGGGGGTGATCAAAATATCCCCAAGCCATATTCTGGGCATAGTACCAGTAGTAGGCCTCGTCAAAAATGAGTTCTGTAAAATAGCTCTGGGCCATATTAAGGGCAAACAGCGCAATCAATAAATAGAGAAGGATTTTTGGTAGCTTTGGTATCATTTCAAACTTTAAACGGTCCAAAATTACGAATTATTACTGTGTTCAAAGGATTTAAAAATATCATAAAACACATTGAGGATTTCTTAAGAGGGTTTAAAATACTATTTTTGTGCAAATCACCGTAGTCAATGGAAGACAGTTTAGTTATCATTCCCACCTTCAATGAAATAGAAAACGTTGAAGCGATTATAAAAGCGGTTTTTGCGCTTGAAAAGAAATTTCATGTATTAGTGGTGGATGACAATTCTCCCGATGGCACGGCAGATAAGGTTCGGGAATTGCAACAGCAATTTTCGGACAGACTTTTTTTGGAGGTGAGGAAAGAGAAATCTGGACTGGGAACCGCCTATATACATGGCTTTAAATGGGCAATAGACCGCAAATACGATTTCATTTTTGAAATGGACGCGGATTTTTCACATCGGCCAGACGACCTTCCAAGGTTGTACAGGGCGTGTGTCAACGGTGCAGATGTGGTAGTGGGTTCGCGTTATAAAAAAGGGGTAAACGTAGTGAATTGGCCTTTGTACAGAATGTTGTTGTCCTATGGCGCATCATTTTATGTAAAGTTGATCACTGGCATGCGGGTGCATGATCCAACGGCAGGTTTTGTCTGCTATAAACGCAAGGTTCTGGAAGAGATAAATTTGGATACCATTAAGTTTGTTGGGTACGCCTTTCAGATAGAAATGAAATTTAGGGCTCACCTTAAAAAATTCAAGATTGAAGAAATCTCCATTATTTTTACAGATAGGATAAGGGGGAAGTCAAAAATGAGTTCCTCCATCGTAGGGGAAGCCATTTTTGGGGTTTTAAAAATGAAGCTTAGCAGTATATTTCAACGACATAAATTTTAGTATGGGAAAGACGCTTTTGAAGAATGTAAGGATGGTAAATGAAAACACCATCGTGGAAGGTGACATGTTATTGGAAGACCAGCTCATTATAAAAATAGACGGGGACATTAGTGATCCAAACGCTAAAGTCATTGATTTGAAAGGCAAGCACCTCTTTCCTGGGGTTATTGATGACCAGGTGCATTTTAGGGAGCCTGGACTAACGCATAAGGGGAACATAGCCACAGAAAGCAGGGCGGCAATAGCAGGAGGGATCACCTCCTTTATGGAACAGCCCAATACCAATCCGCAGACGACGACCATTGAAGAGCTGGAAAAGAAATTTGCCATAGCTGCCAATTCGGCCTATGCCAACTATTCCTTTTTATTTGGAGGTACCAATGATAATTTGGAGGAGCTCAAAAGGCTCGATAAAAATGCATGCTCGGGGGTAAAATTATTTCTGGGATCATCCACTGGAAATATGTTGGTGGACAATGAGTTGGTCTTGGAGAAAATATTTAGAAATACCGAGATGGTCATCTCAGCCCATTGTGAGGACGAGGGTACCATAAGAGCAAATATGGCGCGGTTTAAAGAGGAATACGGGGATGATATCCCTATGAAATACCACCCTATAATAAGAAGTACAGAGGCCTGTTACCTCTCTTCATCCAAGGCGATTGCTTTGGCCAAGGAAACTGGCGCAAGGTTACACGTTTTTCATTTGTCCACAGGGATGGAAACATCACTTTTCCGCAATGATATTCCACTGGAGCAAAAGAAAATTACAGCTGAGGTCTGTATCCACCATTTATGGTTTTCCGACAGTGATTATGACAAAAAAGGTTCTTTGATCAAATGGAACCCAGCTGTAAAAACCGAACAGGACAGGGACCAATTATGGGAAGCACTTTTGGACGATCGAATTGATGTGGTCGCAACAGATCATGCCCCCCATACCCTGGAAGAAAAAGATAATGTTTATACCAATGCCCCCTCAGGCGGACCTTTGGTACAACACGCCCTTCCTGCCATGTTGGAAAATTACCATAATGGTAAGATCTCCCTGGAAAAAATGGTTGAAAAGATGTGCCATAACCCAGCAAAACTGTTCCAATTGAAAAAAAGAGGATTCCTAAGGGAAGGATATTTTGCGGATCTTGTAGCGGCTGACCTGAATAATCCCTGGAAA
This sequence comes from Sediminicola sp., assembly GCA_041602195.1. Lineage (GTDB taxonomy): Bacteria > Bacteroidota > Bacteroidia > Flavobacteriales > Flavobacteriaceae > Sediminicola. Next base: position 6,322 of record JBFIGS010000140.1, read on the forward strand.
GTTGCCAAAGAAAATATTGTTTATAAATGTGGTTGGTCGCCATTTGAAGGGGAAACCTTTAGATCCAAAATAACCCATACTTTTGTGAATGGCCATTTGGCCTATGAGCAAGGCAGTTTTTCAGAATTGAAAAATGCACAACGATTAACCTTTGATAGGTAATGATGAAAAAAGCGGTATTGTTTATTTTTTGTGTATTCCTCGTCTCTTGTGGCGAAAAGGTGGTCGAAGAACCAGAGCAATTGATCTCCAAGGAAAAAATGGCAGATATACTTTATGATCTTGCCATTCTTACAGCTGCGAAGAATACAAGTGCGGATATTTTGGTCAAAAATAAGATTGAGACCATGGAGTATCTTTATACCAAATACGCGATAGATAGCGTACAATTTGTGGAGAACAACCTATACTATGCCTCTATCCCATCGGAATATGTTGCCATTTATAAAGAAGTGGATTCCCGACTGGAGTCTGTTCAGAAAGTAATGGACGAAGCCCGAAAAATAAAGGCAGATAGTATAAGGGAGGCTCGAGATAAGGCAAAAAAGAACAAAATTAAGCCAACCAAAGTCCTACGGGCTACAGTGCAGGATTCTCTTTCATAAAAATATCGGACGAGAACGAAATTGCCTTTTCCAGAGGTTCAAACTCATAATCCAAACTCTCAATTACCTTGGCATTGGAATATAATGTCCTATTTTTTAAGGAAAACACAGAGGCACTTGTCAATTGCCTTTTCGAATTGGTAACAAGAGACCAAAACCAATCTAATCGCCATAGGATTTCCAGCGCCCAAACAGGGATCTGTTTTTTGGGAGGCTCTTTTTTCATGGCCCTGGTGAGTTTTTCCAAGATTTCACGATAGGTCAAATTCTTGGAGATGACAATAAAGCGTTCGTTTTGGATGTCCGATTGCATCAAGGTTGTCATAATTGCAACAACGTCGGAGACCGTTACGAAACCTGATCCGCC
>JBFIGS010000141.1:0-7243 GCA_041602195.1 Sediminicola sp.
AATTGGAAACATATAGATTTCCCTCCTCCTGTTGGCATGATCACCAAACAATCCTTTTGATCCAAAACAGTATTGATAATTTCCTCCTGTTGGTTGCGGAAACTATCAAATCCGAAGTATTTTTTTAAGGTGGGAATAAGGGTGCTGGAATCGGTCAAGGTTCTTTTTTAAGAATTGTTCTGCAAAATAAAACTAATTCCAATCCTTAGAAAAATAGAATGTGATAGAATACGCTACCTTTGCAAAAAATTTTACCCATGAGTACCTTTGAAAATTTCAATATATCCAAACAACTTCACTATGCCATTGAAGATTTGGGGTTTGATGTTCCGACCCCTATTCAAGAAGGGGCATTTTCTGTTATTCTCTCTGGTAAGGATATGGTTGGTATTGCCCAAACGGGTACAGGGAAGACTTTTGCATACATGCTGCCCTTATTACAGGATCTGAAATATTCTAAACAGACCAATCCAAGAATCCTGGTGATGGTCCCCACCCGCGAATTGGTGGTACAGGTAGTGGAACAGATTAAAAGTTTTTCAAAATACCTCAAGGTTAGAGTGGTAGGCGTCTATGGGGGCGTTAATATGAACACCCAGGCACAAGCCGTTGCCCAAGGTGCAGATATCGTTGTAGCCACCCCAGGCCGATTGTATGATTTGGTCCTAAGCAGGGCCTTACAACTAAAAGACGTTAAAAAATTAGTGATTGATGAAGTAGATGTGATGCTGGATCTTGGTTTCAGGTTTCAATTGATCAATATTTTTGAACTATTGCCTGAAAGAAGGCAAAATATAATGTTTTCCGCAACCATGACGGATGATGTGGATGCTTTGATTAATGACTTTTTTGTTATTCCCGCTAAAATATCCATAGCTGTCAGCGGAACACCATTGGAGAATATTTCACAACAGGTATATGCTGTTCCAAATTTTTATACTAAAATAAATTTGTTGAACCACCTACTGAGGGACAAGCAAGAATTTCATAAGGTATTGGTTTTTGTTTCCAACAAAAGAAGTGCAGATAAGGTGTTTGAATGTTTGGAAGAACGATACGCTGATGAATCTGCCGTGATCCATTCCAACAAAACCCAAAATTACCGCTTGCGATCCATCAACCAGTTTGATGAAGGAAAAAATAGGATCTTGGTGGCAACGGATATAATGGCTCGTGGTTTGGACCTGGACAAAATTTCACATGTTATTAATTTTGACACCCCTAACTATCCCGAAAATTACATGCACCGTATCGGGAGAACAGGTAGGGCAGAGGAATTGGGAAAATCCATTCTTTTTTATACCGAAAAGGAGGCTCCTTACAAGGAAGCCATAGAAGCTTTGATGGATTATAATATTCCTGTAATGGAAATACCAGAAAAAGTAGCTATTTCAGAGGAGTTGACTCCAGAAGAACGACCCAAAATTATAGAAGGGAACAACCCGGACGAACGCTCGGAAGATGCGGGCTCTGGCTTTCATGAAAAAAGTGAAAAGAACAAGAAAACAAATCAAGGGGGATCTTACAAAAGAATTATAGCCCAAAAATACAAGAAGCCCAAAACTAGGGGGGATAAGAACTACAACAAACGCAACAAACGGAAATAGTAGTCTTTAATTTCCATGATTTAGCAAACACTACAACTTTTGGGTAGTAGCACATGAATTTTAAGTAATTGTGCATTTCATCGTTTTGTTCCATCCTTTCACACTATTGAAGGATGATTGTCGTTAACTACTTATAAATCAAGACAAGTATGAAAACAAACATGTTGAAAAGCGGAGTGTTTCTACTCTCAGGTATAGCTTTATGTATGAGTTATTCCTGTAGTAAAGATGACAGTCCCGCAACCTCGGATCAAGAATTATCACAAACAGAAGTAAAAACAGTTTTAGAAGCTGATGACCTATCCGCTATTGCGGATGATATCGTTTCCGAGGCTTACATGAACAATTCAAATTCTGGAAAGTCGGCAAAAGGCACCAACGAATGTTATGTGGCAGTTTATGATGATAATGGTTTTACCATGACCTTTGAAAATTGCAACATTCGTAACCATCAGAATGTAAACGGGACCTTGAATGTTGTTTATACCGGGCAAGGTGAAAATGCTTCCTTTAGGGTTACCTATGATAATTTTTCAGTAGGTGATATTGGATTTAATGGCACCAGAAGTTTTACCATAGAAATGGGAACAGATCAAAACTCCGTGGCATACAATGTAACGAGCGATTTAACAATTACAAAGGCCAATGGAAATGTCTTAGAAGTTATTGGCTCTAAAGGCGTTCTTATCACCTTTGGGGAGACTTTGGAAGATATTACCTTCAGCATTACTGGAAAATGGACTGTTAAGGAAGGTAATAACAGCTATAGTCTTGATGTAAAAGAGGCATTGGTCGGAAACCTTGCTTGTGAATTCTTAACACAAGGTATTTTGGAGATCAACAAAAATGGATTGGTCGTCTCCATTGACTGGGGTGATGGTGAATGTGATGATACAGCTACCTTGATCTATCCAAATGGTGTAAAGACAGATTTTTCACTACGCGATTAAGTAAAATATAATTTAAGTGAATATAAAAGATCCCCTGTTGTAGCCGACAGGGGATCTTTCTTTTAATAAAGATCAAATTGGTCCATATTATAGTGTATTTCATCCAAAAGAATAACTCTACATTAAACCTTTTCCCTGGAGAAGCATCCAAAAACCAAAGAATAGTAAAACCACCAAAAAATATCACCATGAAAAAGATCAGAACTAGTATTACCGGATTATTAATATTGGGATCCACAGCCTTGATGGCACAGAATGTCAAAGTAACCATTCAAGACCACCATCAAATTCATGTGGACAAAACAAGCTTAGCTAGGGATGAAGCCGAACTTAAGGCCTTCGATTCCCATAGTCATGATTTTAAAATGGCCATCAATACCAAAAACATTGGTGCAGCTAAAAAAAATCAAAAGATATTATTGGCAAGTATGTCCCGAGAAATAAGTCAGACAGAAGTTAAAATTGCCAGGGCCAAAAGGGAGGTTGTACAAAGTAGCAGGGAAATTGAAACCGATAGAAGGGAAAATAAAAGAAACAGAAGACAATATGTTGGATCCAATGATGATCATAGAGATATTGCCAGAGATAGACGCGATACCAGGGATGATATAAGGGACAAAAAAGACGATGTTTTGGATCTTAATGAATTGGAAGCGAGATTAGGGCATCAGAGAGCCTTGTTCCAAACACTAAAAAACATTTCCTATTCCGATATGAACAAAGTTGTAAAGCTGGAGCTTCATAAAAATATTTTACAAAAATTTATGGTCACTATGAAAGCTGATCTTGCCGAGACCAAGGAGGAACTAAGGGAAGATAAACGGGAATTGGGAGAGGACAGAAGGGAAAGACGTGATGACCGAAGGGAAAGAAGAGAAAAGTATAAGAACTAGCCAGTAAACCCATTTGGCAAAGACCAAAGGATTACAGGAGCTGGACCTAAACGGATATAAATGGATTGGCTATCTTAGAGATACGAATAATCTATTTATATCCAAATGAAAATTACCAACAGCAACACTGCCGATATACCCGAAATCTTTAGGCTATATGGGCATGCTACAGCCTTCCAAAAAACTAAAAAATGTGTTCAATGGCCCGAATTTTCATTGGAACTGGTCTCCAATGAAATTGCTGAAAACAGGCAATGGAAAATAATGATTGGCCAAGTAGTGGCCTGTGTGTGGACGGTAACTTATGAAGATCCCGAAATTTGGGAAGAAAAAGATGCAGACAAGGCCATGTACATCCACAGAATAGCCACGAATCCCGAATTTAGGGGACAACATCTGGTGGAACAGATTGTCACTTGGTCCAAAGCCCATGCCCACGAAAATAAACTGGATTATATCCGTATGGATACCGTAGGAGAAAACCTTGGATTGATTTCCCATTATAAAAAATGTGGGTTCCAATTTTTAGGCCTTTCAAAATTGAAGGACACTAAATCCCTTCCGGCACATTACCACAATGAATGTGTAAGCTTGTTTCAAATCAAATTATAATGTATCAAATTTTGGGGAAGGTAATGTCTAAAAATTTAATTAATACGCAAGAGTTAATAGCTAAAAAGTTTCCCAAGCCTTCAAATCTGCTGTCCAAATTGGGTAGTTCATCGAAAATTCCCAAAAAACCTCTCTAATAAAGGACCATTGCACAACTTTTGTAGCTCATACGTCCGTATATAAGGAAGTTAGTTAAACCCAATCTAAAATCTGATATGATGAAAATTAAATTTATTCCCATTTTGTTTTTAAGTCTTTCCCTAGCATTGTTAGGATGTAGTAGCGATAGTAATAAAGGCAGCGAATTTGGCAGGCTTTCCATACAACTCACAGATGCCCCTTTTCCCCACGACCTTGTTGCTGAAGCAAATGTGACCATTTTTAAAATTGAAGCCAGGTCCAAAGATGAAGGTACGGATGAAAACGATGCACCCTATCTTCTATTAATGGAGGAAGAAATGAACGTGAATCTTTTAGACCTTACCAATGGTATCACTACAACTTTGGTGGATACAGAAGTCCCTGTTGGGTCTTATGACCTATTTAGAGTCTATGTAAAAGGTATTAATATTGTACTTACAGACGGTACCGTTTATGATTTAAAGGTACCGAGCGGGGCGTCTTCTGGCATTAAAGTCTTTGTAGAGCCTAACATTATTGTTGATGGTGGACTTACAGCAGATCTACTTTTAGATTTCGATGTGAGCAAGTCGTTTGTGGCCAAAGGAAACAGAAAAGTTGAAGGAGGCATCACAGGTTTTAATTTTAATCCTGTTATCAAAGCTTCAAATTTATCAACTGCAGGAACTTTGACGGGAATGATTACCACGGATAACGGAGGTGAAATAATTCCGTTGGAAGGTGCCCAAGTATCCATATTCCCTGAAGGTTCTGATTTCTCTGTGGATACTTCAATTATATCTACTTTTTCTGATGAAACCGGAATGTATACCATATTAGGGTTAGAAGCTGGAACATATGATGTGGTTGTTGAATTGGAAGTTCAAACGGATACTGAGTTGATTGTATATAAAACCGTTACAGCTGAAGCTATTTCGGTTGTGGCTGCCAACAAAACCACTGTAGATTTTGAACTTGAAGTGATGGAGTAACCATTAAATAAGCTTAATTATAAAGGGAGCAAAGTTAATTGCTCCCTTTTTTTATTTCTAAATATTTAATCAAGACCACCATCTAATTATTTTATTTACAGGATATTTGCAGACCCGATATAGGAAAGCCAAAAATTGAAGGAATATAACGATGATCAAGAACATTTTTAAGGCCAAGCCAAGTACAGCTATAATAATTGTTCTTGCTTTTTTTTCCATCTATGTTTTTTGGGGCAGTACCTATCTAATGAATAAGGTTGCTGTTTCTGAACTTCCTCCTTTGATGTTGGCAGCTATTCGCTTTATTACGGCTGGGACGCTTATTTTTATTATCGCCAGACTACTGGGGCTTCCCTTGACAATCACAAGACCGCAAATAAAAAATTGCATTATTGCCGGATTTTTATTCTTGACCTACGGCAATGGGGTAATAGTCTGGGCATTGAAATTTGTAGATAGTGGTTTTGCTGCCCTGGAAGCATCTACCCAACCCTTGATCATCTTGCTTTTAATGCGTTTCTTCCAAGGTAAAAAAATCAGGACTATGTCCGTTGTAGGAATTGTCCTTGGATTTATAGGCATATACCTGTTGGTAAGTCAACAGCAGTTAAGTACTCAAGAAGGCAGTACCATAGGGATCATAATGATCTTTACCTGTATTTTGAGCTGGAGTGTTGGTAGTCTTTTTGTGGCCAAGGCCGATTTACCGCCCAATTATTTTATCAATACCGGATACCAAATGCTATTTGGGGGTATTATGTTGGCCTTATCCAGTTTCATAGTTGGAGAAACATGGATCTCTCCCTTGAATTGGAGTGGAAAGGTTCAGGCGTCAATAATTGGTCTAATTTTGTTTGGTAGCATTGCTGCCTTTACTTCCTTCAATTATTTGTTAAAAGTAGTTTCTACCGAAAAAGTGGCAACATCGGCTTATGTAAACCCAATTATCGCAATGCTTTTGGGATGGTACTTTTTACAAGAACAGATTACCTTTCAATCCGTCATAGCGGCAGTAATTCTATTAACGGGTGTTTACTTCATTAACACAAAGAAGAAAGTCTTGATTTTTTCCAGGTTTTCTGGGAGAATGGGGCGCATGTTGGATGATACCTAATGACTTTTAATTGTATTATCGGAAGAAAAAATCATCTTTCATCCAAATCATTTTCATATTTCGAGTATAAGTTTGCCCAAAGAAAAGTAGTTTCTAATTATTTTTTACGAAATTTAGATTGAATTCTATTAAAAACTATTTATACCTTGTATATGAACTATTTAATCATCCTTCTTCAAGTAATCGTAGGCCTTAGCATCCTAAATGTTTGGCTCTTACAAAAAAATAAACCTACAAAGTGGCGTGGTGGAAATGCCAAAACTATTGTGGAAGAGTTTCAGGTATACGGTCTTCCTGTTTGGATGTGTTATGTTGTAGGCGTGCTAAAAGTCGCACTGGCACTTGCCTTGCTCGCAGCAATTTTTTATCCCGAATTAAAGCAACCAGCTGCCCTGGGATTGGCAATATTACTTTCTGGATCTATCCTTATGCATTTAAAGATTAAAGATCCGTTGATGAAATCTTTTCCTGCATTTCTGTTTTTATCAATGTGCTTGATCATTGCTTTTGCGGGATAGGTATTTTCTTTAAGCTATATAAAAATTAGTGCCCCATATTGAATTGCCAGATATAGATTGAGCAGGGCATAGAATAAGGCTGGAGAGGATTGTAGCACATTATCCTTAATCTTGATGCGAACCCATAATCCTAGAAGCATCAATATAAATAGCCCAATTGTTGCTATAAAACATAACAATGGGCTAATTAAATGTCCCAGGAGTAATCCTGTGCTTCCCAAAAGTTGTAACGCCCCGGTAAGCCATCTTTGTTGTTTATTGAGTCCATAACGCATGAATTCTAGTTTCATTCTCGGAGAGAAAAAACAACCAATACCAAAAAATAAAAAGGAAAAGGATGAAAAAAAAGTCAATATTGTGAGTCCATCCATATGTAGTAATTAGCTCCAGTGTATTTTTAAAATCTCATTCAAAGATAATTCATTAGAGTCATATGC
>JBFIGS010000142.1:0-7239 GCA_041602195.1 Sediminicola sp.
GAAGTAGGTACCATCCTTTACTGTTTCCAATGTTGGTTTTACAACTTCCGTTCCGTTGTTTACTCCAATAAGGGTCAACTTATCTTTGTTTTCCTCATAATAGGCCAATCCGAAAAATCCTAAAGAGAATTTATCACCAGCGATTCCTTGAACCAAAACATGGTCATCCTCACTGGCAGTAAAGTCACCTCTACTTGATCCACTTTTTCCTACAACGGCTTCCGTAAAATAATCATAAGTACCAGAAGCAACTCCAGGACCGTATAAATGGATTTCTTCGTTAGGCCATTCTGGACGGATCTGATTCCATTTCATTATAGTACCCTGTGCAGCAGGCTCCCAAATTTTCTTTAGTTCTTCTACGGTAAAACTATCTACCCAAGTATTTTCTGGGTGAACTAACACTGCTAAACCATCGTATGCAACTTCCAACTCAATGTAGTTGATGTTGTTTTCTTCACAAATGGCCTTTTCTTGGTCTTTGATCGGGCGGGAAGCATTTGAAATGTTGGTTTCGCCTTTAGAAAATTTATTGAAACCCCCACCGGTTCCCGAAACACCAATAGTAACCTTTACATCTGGTTGTTCACTTCTGAATTCTTCAGCAACAGCTTCTGTTATTGGAAATACAGTACTTGACCCATCTATTTTAATGGTTCCGGTTAATGAGGCGGCACCGTCCTTTTTTTCTTTTTTTTCACCACAGGCAGCCAATGTTAAGGCCAAGGATAGTAAGCATACAATTTTTTTCATTTGAAATATACTTTTAAAAGTTGCTAAATTTATTAATTAAAAAAATACAAGAGGTTAATTCAAGGTTAAGAAAATTATCATTCAAATACCTGAAAATCAAGTTTTTGAGGTTCTAAAAGTGAATATCCATTTGTAAGCGGTACATAACCTCATCAGTTCCTCCGTCCACATTCAGGTAACTTATATCAGTTTGCACTTTTAATTTATGGCCAACAATATATTTTGATAAACCCAAAGTGTATTGGTCTTCTGGAGATTTACCTGTGATGTTTTCATCCAAGTTGATGGTGGTGTAACGACCGGATACTTCCCAGTCGTTTTTAAGAAGGTATCCCATTTGCAAGTTAAGTCCGTCACCTACTTGTACTTCGTCACCTGTTAGGGTTCCATCTGAATTTTTTGCCAGTGGATCGTTTGCATCCCTGTGTGCATATTCCCCCATAAATGAAAATCCGTTGTATTTGAACATGGCATCCACAAACAAAGTATTGATAGTGGTCTCGTAGAAACCGGTGCCATTGTCAATTTCCATATAGGAGCCTAGATTACTTCTATTTCTAACCGCATCTTGGTTGATGTCATAAGTAGCAGCTAACATCAATTTTGGGCTAGTTTCCCGTTCTAAATCAGCTCCTGTATAGTCGCCTTTAAATTCTCCGAAAGGCAGTAATTCCAAACGCGAAGTATACTGATATCCTCCTAAGTTATCTCCTGTTACATTCCGTCCTTCCCCCTGTGAGATGGCAAATTTCTCGCGCATTACAACATCACCAAAGAGATTTGTTTTGTGTCTTAATTGGATACCCATATCACGGTCTATATTAAACCTGCTGTTTACAAGGGAACGATCTACCATTTGAAGGTTTGCAGAAGAAACTACACGTTCTACGTTTCCGGGAAGTTTGGTCTGTCCTACCCATAGTTCAAAGTTTTCGTAAAAGTTCCACATCACTACCGCATCCATAATATATCTTGGGGAACCACTAGTGAGGTCTGAACCTCCCGACATATCCCTATTTGACAATCCCAACTCTATTTTATACTCTAACTTGGGAGAGTATACAAAACCGTCAAATTTTAAACGTGACCTACGCACCAAATAGTTGGACTCAGGGTTGATTAGTCCGCCGCCTTCTTCCTTTTGCCAAGAGGCAACACCTAAAAGTTGTATCCTTGTAGCAATTTTCATAGTGAAGGTACTATCCTTTCCTACTAAGTTGAATAAACCCTTTCCAAAAGCAGGTGCATCTGTTACCTGTGAGAAGCTTGATGTGATCGCCAACAAGAATAAGCTTGTCGTAAGAATTCTTAATTTCATTGTTATTCGTTTTTGTCGCTGCAAATAACCGACCCCAATGTTAAGTTAATATTAACTGGAGATTAACTTTAAAACATTTTACCGGATTCTAAAAAATAGAAAAAAAGCTACCTTGGCCAGAGGTAGCTTGTGGATTTCTCAAAATAGTTGACAAAAACTAATATGCAATGAAATCTCGAACGTGTCTATAGACGGGACTAAAATCGCAATATAATCCCATTAGAAGGTTAATTTTAGATTAAGGAATTATTAAGAATATAATCGTACCCTGGTAATTGTGGCTGTATCAAACAGGTTAACATTGGTTTTAGCATGTTGCTATTTGGTTGGGAAATGCTTTAAAATGTATCTTGCGTCTTCAAATATGGCACTATGAATTGGGAACAGCTACTATCCCTTAGAAGACAGGGTGATACCCACAAAAGATTACGCAAGGAACAAGATGAGACCCGTTTGGGATTTGAGGTAGATTATGATAGGATTATATTTTCAGCTGCTTTTAGGAGTCTTCAGGATAAAACGCAGGTGATCCCTTTATCAAAAACCGACTTTGTACATACCAGGCTTACCCATAGTATGGAGGTTTCCGTGGTAGGAAGGAGTTTGGGAAGGATAGCCGGAAAAAAAATATTGGAGAAACACCCCTATTTAAAGGAGGTACATGGTTATCAATTTAATGATTTTGGTGCCATTGTTGCCGCAGCTGCACTAGCCCATGATATTGGTAACCCACCATTTGGTCATAGTGGTGAAAAGGCCATTGGGGAATATTTTAAAACTGGGAACGGACAGCACTACCGTTCACAATTGTCGGAAAAGGAATATCAGGATATTATTGATTTTGAGGGTAACGCCAATGGGTTAAAACTATTGACGGAAACCAGGGAAGGTGTTCAAGGTGGATTGCGACTGAGCTATGCCACCCTAGGTGCCTTTATGAAATACCCAAAGGAGTCTTTACCAAAAAAACCAACCGCACATATTGCGGACAAGAAATTTGGGTTTTTCCAAACAGAGCGTCATTTCTTTGAAGAAGTGGCCAAAGAACTTGGGTTAAATCAAACAAGACAAGGCAAGGATACTTCGTTCTCCAGGCATCCTCTGACTTATTTGGTAGAAGCGGCAGATGATATTTGTTATACGATTATTGATTTTGAAGATGGGATAAACCTCGGATTGATCCCAGAAGATTTTGCCTTGGAATATTTGATCAAATTGGTAAAGGATACCATCAATACCAAAAAGTACAACGAAATGGTATATATGGAAGATCGTCTAAGCTATTTACGTGCTTTGGCAATCAGTACCTTAATCAGTGATGTGATCGATGTTTTTGTGGAAAATGAAGAAGCTATTCTTGATGGTACGTTTGGGGTATCATTGTTGGATAAAAGCAAATACAAGGCGCAGATTTCGGATATTATCCAATTAAGTGTCGAAAAAGTATATCAATCACAAGAGGTAATAGAAAAAGAAATAGCGGGGTATCGTATTATTTCGGATATTTTGGACGTATACACAAGCGCCTTGGTTAAGAAAACCGAAGGGCAGGCCTCAAATTACGATAGGTTGGTTGTAAAGACCTTACCGGCCTTTTACCAGCGTACAGAAGATCTTTCCATTTATCAAATTTTATTGAACACTTGTTGTTATGTTGCCAGTCTGTCGGATGGTGCAGCGGTACATATCCATAATAAAATAATGGGAAGACAGCTTTAAAAGGTATAGGCCACACCTACGCCTAATATTTGTTTGAATTGGATTCTGGGCCCCCCAGAATCTGCTATTGTGCCGTCCTCGTTCTTGATTTCGTCAAACTTGATATCATCATCATAAATAATTTGGGTGCCAATATTGGTCTGGATGTATTTATTGACCACAAGTTTTATATTGAGCTCCCAATCCACATCTATGTTCCCGAATCTCTTTAGATAATCGGTATAGAGGTTTACCCTATGGTCCAAAAGGACATTTTCAAAAATTTGTTTTTGCCATGTGTTGGTAATGAGAAAACCAAATTCCATGAAAACACTTTTACCTGGGGTGATGATATTGCCCTCGTCGTCGAAGACGGCTTTTTTTACTCCAAAGGCCCCTTGATTTGCTAAGGTCTGATCTTGAACATAAGTAATCTTTTGGGTGATGGGCGAAATGTAAAGATTTAATTTCTCTCCCTCCGGGATGAAGGAGGTTCCAGCTCCCAAAAACAGATATCCTGGGGCCATAAATCTAGAAACGGGGGTAGATCTGTCCGGGTATTTGTACCCATTTGAAAATTGGGTATTAAAATTGGCCTTTACGGAATAATACCAATTGCTAAGGGTGTCCCTTCTATAACCAAAGGTGGAGCTAAGTCTTATAAGGTCTTCGGTTTTCCTAATCTTTCGCCCCTCTTGGGCATTGAGACCATATCTAAATTCCAGGTCATTATCCCACTGTATGTACCTGAATTTATAATTCTTTATAAATTTAAGGTTCCCGGCCGCGGCAATGGAATTGTCACCCCCGGCCTTCCAGTTGACAAAGGCGGCTTCGTTGAAGTTGATTTTAAGTATATTTTCATTTTGCCAGAAGGAAGGCACTTTAAACTGATTGAATTCCTTGGTCCTTGCTTTTGTTTTTTTAAAGGAGACAATGGGATTGGTCAGGTTTACACTTCGGGGAATATTCCTGATTTTGGACTGTACGGCACGGATCACAATGGTATCTACCGTTATGGTATCTACGGCCGTAGTATCTATGGGTTGTCTTGTGGGAATAGTATCTTGTGCGGTAATTGCAGAAAAATTTAAGAAGAGCAAAAGGATAAGAGTCCATCCTCTGCCTTCCCTAAAAGGGTACTCAATAAAGCTCATTTATATAATTTTTAAGCGATAATACGTCTATGTTGCACAAGACCTGTAGCTCTTCCACGGTACCGTGTTCTATAAAGGTATCATCTATACCAAATATTTTTATCTTTTTATTGGACCCTACCCGGTTTGCAAATTCCAGCACAGCACTTCCCATTCCGCCAATTCTGGAACCATCCTCAATGGTTATTATGTGTTCGTACTCTTTAAGGATCATTTCCAACATATTTTCATCCAAGGGTTTTACAAAACCAATATTGTAATGCCCTATCTTTCTGGAACTATCAATTTCCTTTAGCAATTCGCTAACACTGTTTCCTATATGTCCGAGTGAGAGCACCGCAATTTTTGTGCCTTTTTGTAATTCTACAGCAGTTCCTATGGTTATTTTGTGAAAAGGTTGCTTCCAATTGAGTAACACCCCTCTCCCCCTAGGGTAGCGGATAGCTATGGGCCCTTCTAAACCTAATTGGGCGGTGTACATAATATTTCTAAGTTCTACCTCGTTCATTGGCGCAAAGATGATCATATTGGGGATACATCTCAGATAGGCGATATCGTAGACTCCGTGGTGGGTGGCACCATCTTGCCCTACCAATCCTGCCCTGTCCAAACAGAATATCACGGGCAATTTCTGCAGGGCCACATCGTGTATGACCTGGTCGTAGGCCCGTTGTAAAAAGGTGGAATATATATTGCAAAAAGGCACCAATCCCTCAATAGCCATCCCAGCGGCCATAGTAACTGCGTGTTGCTCTGCAATGCCTACATCAAACGCCCTTTCGGGGATTTGTTCCATCATGTATTTAAGGGAGCTTCCTGTCGGCATGGCAGGGGTAATACCTATGATATGCTTATTGTTCTGTGCCAGCTCCACGATGCTGTATCCAAAAACATCTTGATATTTCGGAGGGGCTTCCTGTGTCGGTTTTGGAATGAGGTCTCCTGTTAATTTATCAAATTTTCCTGGGGCATGATACGTTACTTGATCGGTTTCGGCTTGGAGGAGCCCCTTGCCCTTGGTTGTAATAATATGTAGTAATTTAGGACCTTTAACCGTTTTTAAGCGCTCCAGCTCTGCTATTAAAACAGGGATATCATGACCATCTATAGGTCCGGAATAATCAAAATTCAGGCATTCAAAAATATTTTCTTCTTTGGCTGTACCCTTTTTTACGTTGGTCAAGTATTTTTTTAGGGCACCAACGCTGGGATCTATACCAATGGCATTATCATTTAGGATGATCAGGACGTTGGTGTCCGTAACCCCTGCATGGTTCAATCCTTCAAAGGCCATACCGCTCGCAATGGATGCATCTCCAATCACCGCAATATGTTGCCTATCATTATCTCCTTTAATTTTTGATGCCAAGGCCATTCCTAAAATGGCAGATATGGAGGTAGAGCTATGTCCAGTTCCAAAATCATCGTATTCGCTTTCACTGCGATTGGGAAAGCCGCTGATACCACCCATTTGACGGTTGGTTTCAAATAGATTTTTTCTTCCTGTAAGTATTTTGTGCACATATGCCTGATGGCCTACATCCCAAATTAATTTATCTATTGTGGTATTGTACACATAATGAAGGGCAATGGAAAGTTCCACAACACCTAGGCTGGCACCCAAATGTCCTTCCTTGGCGGCAACAATATCAATAATAAATGCCCTTATTTCTTTTGCAAGCTGGGGCAGATCTGCAGTTTTTAGCTGTCTAAGATCTGCGGGAAAGTTTATTTTTTCTAGATGTTTCATGGCTTCAGGCAAATGTACATTAAATTCATTTTTTGATTGAGGTAGATAATGGGTTTAAATTGTAATTTTGGGGGTATGGATTTAGAAATGGACGATGCCTATTTTATGAAAAGAGCCCTACAAGAGGCTGAATCTGCCTTTGAAAAGGGCGAGGTCCCTGTAGGAGCCATTATTGTAATAGAAAATAGGATTATTGCCCGTGCCCATAATTTAACGGAACAGTTAAATGATGTTACGGCGCATGCAGAAATGCAGGCTATAACCTCCGCTGCCAATTTCTTGGGAGGTAAATATTTACACAATTGCACGCTTTATGTTACTTTAGAGCCTTGTCAAATGTGCGCTGGAGCTTTGTACTGGAGTCAAATCAGCAACATAGTGTACGGGGCAACCGATATTGAAAGAGGATGCGGAGTTATGGGATCTACCCTTCACCCCAAAACAAAAATCAGGGGAGGGCTTATGGAGAATGAAGCTTCCGACCTTTTGAAAAAGTTCTTCATTCAGAGAAGAAACCTTAATTAACAGAAAAAGTAATTTGAGTCTAAAAATAAAAGAAGCCC
>JBFIGS010000143.1:0-7228 GCA_041602195.1 Sediminicola sp.
AAACGGTTGTACCCTTTTTTTGAGGAAAGTACTTCAGGCTTGGACGGACCTCCTGGCCATGATCTAAAATCCTTTGGTTTTTTATTGGTATACGTTCTGATGAGCTTATCTCCTTTAAATATTTCCAATTTCAAATCCAAGCTACCCACTGCCTTGGGCAGGTAATAATCCATGGTAACGCCTTCCTTGGGGTTCTGTCCTATTCCAGGCACTGGCTCGTCACTACTTCCCCCAAAAAGAAGGTAGGTATCCTTAGGCTGGAACAATGCCATACTCTCTTTATTGAATTCGGTATTCTGTAGGGCGCTCAGGTCATCCAAGATCCAGAACGATCTTCCCGCCGTTGCGGCAATAAGATCATTGTCATGTATCGCCAGATCATTGATGGCCACTATGGGTAGGTTCAATTGAAAAGGTTGCCAATTGGTCCCTGCGTCAAAGGAAATATAAAGGCCCGTCTCCGTACCGGCATAAAGCAGTCCCGGTTTCTTTGGATCTTCCTTTACCACTCTTACGAAGGTATGGGGATCCGAAATACCATTGACCACCTTGGTCCATGAAGCACCATAATCTGTAGTCTTATAAATGTATGGGGCAAGGTCCATAAACTTGTATTTCATAACGGTCACATAGGCCGTAGCAGGATTATGGGGAGATACTTCAATATGATTGACAATGCCTTCACCCAACCCGGCTGGACTCACATTTTGCCATGATGTGCCACCATCCTTGGTGATATGCACAAGTCCGTCATCCGAACCTGCCCAAAGCACCCCTTTTTCATGGGGCGACTCTACTAAGTACATAATGGTATTGTAATTTTCACCACCTGCAGCTTCATTGGTATAAGGGCCGCCACCGGGTCCTTGTTTGGTTTTATCATTTCTGGTAAGATCACCGGAAATGGTCTCCCAAGTTGTACCGCCATCCACGGTTTTAAAAACGACGTTCCCTGCGTGATAAATGGTATTGACATCGTGGGGAGAAGCTATGATAGGTGCGTTCCAATTATATCGGAACTTAAAATCAATCGGCGCTACGCCCAACCCCAGTTCAGGATATTCCTTAATGGATTTTGATTGCTGTGAAGCCTTATAAAATTTTTCAATGATCCCTTGGTAACACCCGCCGTAGATCACATCGGGATTATTGGGATCAAAGGCCAAATATGCACTTTCACATCCTGATGCAGGCTGCCAGTCTTTCCAGTCGATACCATTGTCCGTGGTCCTGCTCACTATGGACACAGAAGAATTGTCCTGCTGGCCCCCATAAATGTTGTAGGGCACCAGATTATCCGTGATCACCCTATAAAATTGTGCTGTGGGTTGATTCCTCTGGGTACTCCAGCTTTTGCCCCCATTATTGGAAACATTTGCCCCACCATCATTGGAGTTGATCATGATGTCATGGTTATTTGGGTGTATCCACAAATGGTGGTTGTCCCCATGGGGCGTGGAAATGGGACTAAAATTTGATCCACCATCGATGGATTTGGTCACGGGAGCATTAAGTACATACACCCAATCCTCATTCTGGGGGTCTGCAAAAATTTCCATATAGTACCAAGATCTGGCGATATTGATCCTATCCTTACTTGTCTGTTTCCACTTTTTTCCGCCATCATCAGAACGATATACCCCGCCTTGCTTTCCTTCGGCCTCCAAAACTGCGTACACCCTGTCAGAATTTGCACGTGATACCGAAATACCCGATTTACCCATTTCTTTGGGCAATCCTTCCTTCATCCTTTCCCAAGTGGTACCGCCATCCGTAGATTTATAAAGACCTGAACCTTCTCCGCCGGAAACCATTGTCCATGGAAATCGTTGGTGTTCCCACATACTCGCATATAGGATCAGGGGATTGTTCATATCCATGCTCAAAGAGGATGCCCCGGTAAGATTGTTCACAAAAAGTACTTTTTCCCAGGTGGCGCCACCATCCTTGGAGCGGTAGACACCCCTATCCGAAGATGCCCCGTATTGAGCCCCTTGGGCAGAGATAAAAATAATATTAGGATCCTTGGGATCTATGACCACATCAGAAATATGTCGGCTATTCTCCAGCCCAATATGCTTCCACGTTTTACCGGCATCCATGGATTTATAAACCCCATTTCCCATGGAGGTCATCACCCCTCTGGCGGCATGTTCACCCATCCCCACGACCACAATATTGGAATTGCTCTCGGCAACTGCTATCGCTCCAACGGTCCCCGTCTTAAAGAATCCGTCTGAAATATTTTTCCATGTAATGCCGTCATCCACGGTTTTCCAAACCCCACCTCCGGTAGAACCCATATAATAGGTCATTGGCTGGTCTACCACCCCTGTGCTTGTGACACTTCTTCCCCCTCTAAATGGACCTATATTTCGCCATTTGAGCTGGTGGAAATCTTTATCGACCAGTACGGTTTCCGGTACGGGGTTTTTCTTTTTGCTGCGTTGGGGATATAAAAATAAGGGGAGTAAAAGAAAGGTAAACAGGAGTAAACGAATAGTGCTCATCATATTGGTTTAGTTGGATTAATTTAAACCCGACTCAAGTCACAGAAAAATTGAAAAACTATTCCATTTTTGGTCGGTTCGCATAAATATAAAGAAACTTTTGGCAGAAATTGAAAAAGTAGTCAAGATAGAATGTCGAGGATCCCCAGGCCTGCTTACCTACGCCTTTAGGTTGTTTAAAATCTCATCTACAACCTCATCCAGCTCTTGTTGAATTTCAGGATTCGTGCAGTTCACCAAAAGGGAAAATACCACATGTTGTTTTGGATACACAAAAAAATTGGAATAGCCCCCTACCCCGTTGCCGATATGCCCGTAAAAAGACCTCCCCTTCTTATCCCTACTCACCTGCCACCCCAACCCATAATAAGTGGGTTTATTCTCCACCATTTCTGAAGTCACAAATTGGGACCAAGGGTGTCCCTTGCCTACTTTTTTTTGGAGATAGACATTCCCAAAATTGGCGACATCTTCAGAAGTGGAAAGAAATCCGCCTCCTGCCATTTTGTACCAATTATTAACGGGGATTGCCTTTCTAAAGCCAATCCTGTTCTTGGAATAGAAGGTTGCCGCCTTGGGATACTTTTTACCGGCAACTTCAGGAGTTGTATTGTATAATTTTAATGGATGCAACACCTTTTCCCTGACATACTCATCAAAAGAGACCCCACTGGCCTCCTGCATGGCAAGGGAGACCATCACCCAGTCAAAACTATTGTAATGATAACTTGTTCCGGGTTCAAAAAGAAGATCCGAGTCCTTAAAAATTTCTATGCTTTCCTTAATGGAGTATGGCTTGTTCAGCCCATGTTCCTTCCCCTTGTATCCTCTTATACCTGCAGTGTGACCCGCTAATTGACGGATTGTAAAATCAAATTGCTTTTTTGGAAAATAGGGGACGTATTTGTAAAAAGAAGCATCCAGATCTATTACACCTTCTTCAACCATTTGGGCCAAAGCCGTGGCGGCTATGGGTTTGGATACGCTGGCAATCCTAAATATCGTTTTCCTTGGATCCACTCCCTTTTTGGTATCCAGATCTGCGTAACCGTACCCCTTTTGAAAAATGGTGTCCCCTTCTTTTAAAACCGTTACGGCCAATCCCGGTATCTTCCTCTCCTCGATGAGCCCTTGCAATAAAATATCGGCTTGACTCAAGTTTTCGGGCACTAAACCGCCTCCAAGTAATCTTTTGGAAACAAAGAAATTCTTGAGGTATGTAATTAGAGGAAAGGTCATATGTAACTAAATATAAACATAACTATATCCATTCAATACTGTTTGGACCGGGATTCCGGATAAATCCTTGCCAAGTGCAGCAAAGCACAACCCCTAGTACCCTAATCCCTGAATATGAGTCGCCCTTTATAAATTTCCTCCACCTCTACCACGGATGGTCGTTCATAACTGATCACGTCTCCCGTACCTCTCAAGGTACCCTTTAGAGATTGTGTTGGGCGCAATAGCATATCATTGGTTCCCCTGTGGTCCAGACTGATATTGTCTGACATCAATTCATTGGCCTCCAGGCGGGAATCCCCGGCAGCAAAAACAATGTTGAAGTTCACGGTACTTCCCCTTAATTTAAAATAGGATATCCCATTGGAAACGATACGAACCGTTTCCGCATTTAATTCCAAATCAAAGGAACCACTTGTATTTTCAGCATCGGGAACTGTAAAAGATTCAGAGAGCAGCGTTAAGTTTTGGTACTCCAGAACACCATCACTGGTAATAGGAAAACCGGTACTGCTTCTTATCTCAACAATATCTGGTGCTGTCACGTAAATCTTTGTCAGGTTATATTTACGGGTGAAATTACAATTGTTTTCATCACGCAACAACAGCCTCCCTTCAACTACCTCGGCGGTTACCTCGTTTCTTAGGAATTCCCCCGTTTCAATTTCCACCTTGGTAACATCTCCTTGTTTTAAAATCAATTCAACATTATCATAGATCGTTATTTTATTGAATTCAGGAACAGTCACTTCCTCCAACACCAAGTCCCCGGCATTTTGAAAACAATCCGGCGCGTTCTCCCCGTTACAAGAAGTAAGGAGAACGAACAACAAAAATGGTACAACATTCAATATTTTGATCATCATTTTATATAGTATTGATATCAAATAATTTGCATTTCTATCGGCCAATATCGCGACAAAAATTATAAACGTATCCCGATTCCGAATTCTACAGCTTCTGCTTTAGCCCCATGGGATTTTAAGGTAATGGCCGCAAATAGGTTATCACCAAAATAACGTTTTAGACCAATTCTATTGTAAATTCTTCCTTCAAAATCAAAGGGATAATATACATAATAGCCCAATTGAGAGATGACTGACATTTGATTTATAAAAAGTTCATGACCTACAAACAACCCCACCCGTTTATAATCGTCATCAGCTGAAACTTCCAATTCTGGAAAAGATATGGATTGGAACCTGATCAATTCCTTTAAAAATTTAGAGAAAAACACGTCCCCTCCCAATTGAATGGCACTTTTTCTTCCCAATCTTTTATCCGCATAGGCCGAAACAATATAAAAAGGATATTGCCCGGAATTGATTACATCACTTTCGTTTAGTCCCGTTCTAAATGCAAAATTATAACGGATAGGTTCCGAAATTTTTTCACCCGCTTGTGCAGGGAGGTAACCTATGGTCTCCCCTCCGTCCAAATCATATACCAGCCCTACATTAAAGGCCAAAGTATTGGTAGAGGTATTGGGAGCCCTAAAATTGGCATTGGAATAATGTATCAATGATAATCCCGCATTGAAACCCAATCCCTTAAAAATATTCCCCTTATGATAGTTCAACATCAAATAGGTAGAACTCAAAAAGTCCGATCCATAGGCGTTATTCCTGAAATTTTCTGCTTTTTCATACGGATTCGTATTATAGGCAATCCCCTGACCAATTCTGAATTGAAGGTTTCTATTGAGTAAATAGAAATTGTAATGGGCATACAACCCATAGTTCTTACCAAGGGTAGAATTGTTCATATCCTGGTAGATGAAGGAATAGCCCACATCTGGATAATTATACGCTGCCTCCCATTCCTCAAAACCGTAGGTCTTCCTATTCACCCCAAGGATCAAACCACCTGGATGGGCAGAGATCAAATGGGAAATGTCCGGGTTGTGCAGAATCACGGAACCATAAAACTGATTCACATCAACCGTATATTTTTCAGGAACATCATCGGTCTGAGAATAGCAAAGGGCACCTACAAGAAAGAAGGCGAGAATTAGGTTTCGATTCATGGGGCGTAAAAATAGCAAATAGATTTAAGTCGTTGCACATTGCAAATGCCAAATCTTAGATTAGAATCCAACTTGTACTCTACTCTGACTTTTTTTTTGGAAACGCAACTTCCATTAAAATACTCCTTTCGCAATCGCCTTAATGTTATCCGATTTTCCCATGGAATAATAATGCAAGACTGGAACGCCAGCTGCTTTCAGCTCATTGGATTGTTGAATGGCCCATTCTATTCCTATTTGACGTACTGCGGCATTGTTTTTACAATCATCCACGGCATCTATCAATTCTTGTGGGATATCTATGCGAAATACCTGTGGCAACAATTGCAAGTGTCTTTTTATGGCAATGGGTTTTATCCCCGGGATGATGGGGACATTAATACCCATGGCTTTGGCAGCTTCCACAAATTGGAAGTATTTCTGGTTGTCAAAGAACATTTGGGTCACCACATAATCCGCCCCTGCATCTACCTTTTCCTTCAACCTTTTTAGATCGGATTGTAAAGATGGAGCCTCCAAATGCTTTTCGGGATAACCCGCCACCCCAATACAAAAGTCGGCACATTCATCGGTCTCGATTACTTCGTGCAAATATTTACCACGGTTTAAGTTTTGGATCTGTTTTACCAAACCAGTGGCATAGGCATGCCCCCCCTGTACAGGATTGAAATATTTTTCTTCCTTCATGGCGTCTCCCCTTAGGGCCATTACATTTTGGATGCCCAAATAATGGCAATCCACCAAAAGGTATTCCGTTTCCTCCTTGGTAAACCCTCCGCAGAGCACGTGGGGTACGGTATCCACATCGTATTTATGTTTGATGGAGGCACAGATCCCAACAGTTCCCGGGCGCATACGGGTCAGTTTCTTGTCCAACAGCCCGTCCCTGTCAATATATACATATTCTTCCCTTGATGTGGTCACATCTATAAAGGGGGGCTTAAATTCCATCAATGGGTCTATATTGTCGTATAGCTCCTGTATATTTTTTCCCTTTACCGGAGGTATGATCTCAAATGAGAACAAGGTTTTACCTTTGGCGTTTTTTATGTGATCTGTTACTTTCATATTCTTTCCCCCGCCTAATCTTTCTAAAGTTACGGCTTGTTTGGGGTATTTTACTTTGTTATTAATTTTCTTTGGGCGTATTACCGGGCTATCCGCTACATATTTTTATGCTCATGGCCTCAGTTGTTTCCAATACTTTTAGACCTTCATAAAAATGATACCGCTCCTATCCCTAACGCAAATCTGTTTTCGGTAAAAGACTCCGTCAATCATCTGCAATATTTGGCGCCAACCATTTTTCAGCCATTTCTTCTGAGATTGCCTTGCGTTTTGCAAAATCATACACCTGATCTTCCTTTATTTTTCCTACTCCAAAATATCTGGCCTCAGGATGGCCAAAATAGTAGCCGCTCACACTGGCCGCAGGCCACATTGCCAAGCTATC
>JBFIGS010000144.1:0-7228 GCA_041602195.1 Sediminicola sp.
AAGGGTGAAACATTGGAGAGTATTGCAAAACAATACAGGGTTACCCCATTCAACATCTTAAAGTACAACAAGGAAATTGTTCAAGGAAAACCACTGGTAGCTAATACAGTATTGGTAATTCCGATGGAAGCCAAATCTGCTGACGCTAATGTTCCTGTGGTAAAAAGCAAGGCAAATGTAGTTGTTAAGGAGGAAAAAGTGGCCCAGGAAAACCCGATTGGTTTTACCAGTTATAGGGTAAGACGTAAAGATGCACTCTATGGAATTGCCAAGAGGTTCAATATTTCCATTGAAGATATTAAACGATATAATAAAGAATTATACTCCGGAAATCTTAAGAAAGGGATGAATCTGCGGATTCCAAAGTTCAGACGCGTTAATCCTGAGGACGTTGCCAAAAGCAATGAGGATTTTGAAATGTACACTGTAAAGCCTAAAGAAACTAGGTGGAGCATAGCAAATACGTATGGGATTACAATAGATGAACTTCTGGAACTAAACCCTGAGCTTTCCAAGTCCAATAACTACCTAATGGAGGGGCAACAATTGAAGTTGCCAAAAATTAAAGGGAGTACAGTTGATAATCAGAAAATTCAATTATATAACTCCTATGTTATCACGCCAAAACAGACATTTTATAATCTGGAAAAACAGTTTGGAGTCACAGAAGAAGAAATCAAATCGTTAAATCCCGAAGTAAAAGTTCGTGGTCTACAGGAAGGGATGATCATTCGCTTGCCCAAAAAAGATACGGCCCCCATAGAGGTTGTCAATACAGATAAATATGTTTTCTACGAGGTAAAGCCACAAGAAACTGAATTTAGGTTAACCAGAAAGCTAAATGTTACCTATGCGGAACTTTTGACTTTGAATCCAGAACTCAGTGATGGCTTAAAAGCAGGGATGATTCTTAAAATTCCAAAAGCAAAGGCGCAAGATCTAGAGATAAAAAACTCCTTGGTACTTGATAGGTTCAGTCTTATTGATAGTATCCAAACCAATAATAGGCCCAATTTACTTTTCTTGCTTCCTTTTAGAACGGATAAGATAGATGTTGCCGATAAGGAGTTGGCCAAACAGACAATGGCCAATAGGAATGATAGTAAATATAGTATTGGAATGTATACTGGAGCCATGGTAGCTTTGGATTCCATAAAAAAATTGGGGGTTTCTGTGAAGGTGAGAACCTTTGATACCCAATTGAATGTGGACAGGGTCAAGGATATTATGTTGCGCGAAAAATTAAACGATGTAAGTGCTATTATAGGGCCCTTGGATGCCAAATCGCTAAAGGAGGTGGCTTTGGCTGCTGGGCAGTACAATATTCCTGTAATTGCGCCTATAGCTGCAGAAAGTGATATTAGTTTGCGCAATGTTTATTTTACCCTACCTACCGAGGAAGTATTAAGGAATAAAATGATCGCTTATGTGAACGAGCACAGGAAGGAAGAAAATATAGTCATCATTGCCGATGACAACAACAGGGAAACCCAGAGTATGCTTTTGGGGAAGTTTCCAAAAGCAAAAATTCTTAACTTGAAGAACAATATATCATTGGATATTGAAAAGGTGAAGCAGATAGTATCAGCGAAACAAAATTGGGTGTTCCTGGAGTCTGATAATGCCAATACCATCTATCATGTGAGCTCTGTCTTGAATTCTACAATCAAGGATACCGTAAAGATTAAAATGTTTACGACCAACAGGAACAAAGCCTTTGACAATGATGTTATTTCCAATTCACATCTTTCCAATCTTGGATTTACCTATCCTTCTATTGAAAAGGAGATAGGGACAAATTCATTTGTGAAAATGTATAGAAGGAAATATGGGATTGAGCCAGATCGTTACGCTATTCGAGGTTTTGATATCACATTTGATATCCTTTTAAAGTTGGCCTACAAAAATGACTTGTTCGAAGCCGGTAAAAAAATTGGGGAGACTTCCTATACAGCAAATAAGTTCAACTATAGAAAAGACGCATCATCGGGCTACTATAACCAGTCGGCCTATATTATGTCCTATAATAAAATGATGATCGTAGAGGCCGAGTAAGGTCATGGGGCGGAGAGTGCTAAAATATGGACAATACTTTAAATAGTAGAGTTCAATGACCCTGTGGGTTGGCAATAGGTAACCTCAAAATATTGGTACTGGGAGTTAAACATCACAGATCAGGAATCCCTGTTTTAAGGCTTCGATTTTGTCTTCACTGGCAGGAATAAATTCTTGTGCCACATATCCTTTGTAACCAGTATCCAATATAGCCTTCATGATGGCTGGGTAGTATAGTTCCTGGGTTTCGTTAATTTCATGTCTTCCAGGTACCCCGGCCGTGTGGTAATGGCCAAAATAGGTGTGATTATCCTTGATGGACTGGATAATATCCCCTTCTTGTATCTGCATATGGTAAATATCGAAAAGGAGCTTAAAGTTTTCAGATCCTATTTGCTTGCACAATTCGATGCCCCAAGCAGAGGTGTCACCCATATAATCGGGATGGTTTCTTTGGTTGAAGAGTTCCATTTGTATTACTACCCCGTGTTTTTCTGCCAAAGGCATTAATTTTTTTAAAGCTGTCGCGCAGTTTTGTAAGCCGGTTTCATCGTCCATTCCCCTTCGGTTACCGCTAAAGCAAATTAAATTGGTATATCCTGCCGCTGCCACTAAAGGTATCATTTTGGTATAGTTATCTATTAGGGTCCCATGATATTTTGGATCGTTGAAACCTTCGGTCAAACTAATTTCAGCCCCATTGCACATGGCCGAGTGAATATTGTATTTTTTTAACAGGGGCCATTCCTTGGGGCCCATTAGGTCAATGGCCTTAATATTCAATTCGTTCAACTTAATCAAGAAGTCTTCCAAGGGGATATCGGCGAAACACCAGTGGCACACGCTATGGTTAATATTGTTTTTTAGTTTAAATCCCATATCTTGCTTTGTTTCTTGGGCATTTGTGGTCTGATAAGCTAAAATTCCAGCAGTAGCAGCAGCTGAAGTACCAATAAAAGTGCGCCTTTTCATGATAAATGTATTTTGTACGTGTTTAAAGATAAGTTTTTAGTTCTAAATAAATGAACATATACCCCGATAAAAAGCAGTTGATAGAGCTGGCTCATTATAAAATGCCGTTTGGAAAATTTAAGAACAGATATCTGGTGGACCTTCCAGAGCCCTATTTGGTATGGTTTAATCAAAAAGGTTTTCCCGATGGTAAACTTGGAAATTTGTTGAAAGCCATGTTGGAAATCAAAATAAATGGCCTAGAAGGATTAATTCGGAAAATTCAAAAAGATTTTCCTAGAGATTAACAGTGTTATCGGACTGCAATTTGTACTTTTGCCTGCGTTAAGAAAAGAACCTAACGCTTCATGTCACAGACTAAATATATTTTTGTAACCGGTGGGGTTACTTCTTCCCTTGGAAAAGGGATTATTGCAGCTTCATTGGCCAAATTACTTCAGGCCCGCGGTTATAAAACAACCATTCAAAAATTAGATCCTTATATCAATGTGGATCCCGGAACTTTAAATCCATACGAACACGGTGAATGTTATGTAACGGATGATGGTGCGGAAACGGATTTGGATTTGGGACATTACGAACGTTTCTTAAATGTTAGGACTTCCCAGGCCAACAACGTTACCACGGGTAGAATATACCAGAGTGTCATAGACAAGGAAAGAAGAGGTGAATTTTTAGGAAAGACGGTACAAGTAGTTCCCCATATTACCAATGAAATAAAGGAGCGTATTCAGATCCTTGGTAAAAGTGGCGAATATGACATCGTGATAACCGAGATTGGAGGAACGGTAGGGGATATAGAATCTTTACCCTACATTGAGGCGGTCCGTCAGTTATTATGGGAATTGGGAGATACCAATGGTATTGTTATACATTTAACCCTGGTGCCTTACCTTTCTGCCGCAGGCGAGCTAAAGACCAAGCCTACACAACACTCGGTAAAGACCTTAATGGAGAGTGGGATCAAAGCTGATATATTGGTATGTAGAACCGAGCATGAAATTTCGGACGATATCAAGGATAAAATTGCTCTTTTTTGCAATGTTAAAAGAGATGCCGTCATTCAGTCTATTGATGCCTCCACCATATATGATGTGCCCATCCTGATGCAGGAAGAGGGGTTGGACACGGTAACCCTTCGTAAATTGGGGTTGCCGGATAATGTTGTCCCGGATCTCACCAATTGGAACGAATTTTTGGACAAACATAAAAATCCAAAAGATGAGGTCAATATTGGATTGATCGGAAAATATGTAGAATTACAGGATTCCTATAAATCCATCCTCGAAGCCTTTATTCATGCCGGAGCGGTTAATGAAGTACGGGTCAAGATAAAATGGATCCATTCCGAGCATATCACTGATCGCAATTTGGTGAACAAAATGAAGGATTTGGACGGAATTTTAGTAGCTCCAGGTTTTGGTGAAAGAGGAATAGAAGGAAAAGTAAAGGCCGTAAAATACGCCAGAGAGCAAAATATACCATTTTTGGGGATATGCTTGGGAATGCAAATGGCCGTTATAGAATTCGGTAGAAATGCCCTTGGACTTTCCGATGCAAATTCTACTGAAATGGACGCGGATACGCCTAACCCGGTCATAAGTTTAATGGAAGAACAAAAGACCATTACCAATAAAGGGGGAACCATGCGTTTAGGAGCGTGGGACTGCGATTTAAAAGATGGTAGTTTGGTGCAAAAGGTCTATGGTGGGGAAAAAACCATCTCGGAAAGACACCGTCATCGTTACGAGTTTAACAACCAGTACAAGGAGACCATGGAAAAGGCCGGTCTGGTGGCTTCGGGTGTCAATAAAAAGACAGGTCTTGTCGAAATTGTGGAATTGCCAACACATCCATGGTTTATTGGAGTGCAATACCATCCAGAATACAAAAGTACAGTTGCCAATCCTCACCCTTTGTTTGTGGGGTTTGTTAAAGCAGCGTTGGAGCATAAATTAAAGTAACCTAATGTCGCACAGGCATTAAGTTCACAATTGGACATATATTTGCGTATTAAAAATTAAACAGACCTGCATAGTGATACCTCTTTGAGGGTTTGTAAATGAAACTTAGATGGAAGAAAAAAAATTTGATGTAAAATCTATAATTGGCTTTGTACTGATATTCGGTATCCTCATATTCATGTTTTACCAAAATCAGCCTACTCCCGAGGAGCTTGAGGCACAAAAGGCAAAGCAAGAGCAGGTAGAGGCCCAAAATAAGGCTGCGGAAACCGTAGTTGAAACGCCAGCTGCTGAACCCAGCATGAATCTGCAGGACTCCACTTCTGTTGCAGGCTATAAGAATGCCGTGGGAGCTTTTGGTTTTAATACCCCATCTGAGGCTACAACAGTTTTGGAAAATGATCTGGTTGTTTTAAAAGTGAGCAACAAGGGAGGACAGATCGTGGAAGCAAAGATGAAAACATTTGTTACCTATGATTCCATTCCGGTGTATTTGGTAAAAGATGGGAATGCATCCTTTGATATAATGTTCAAAACCAATGAGAATAGATCTCTTAATACCAAAGATCTATATTTTGAACCCACTTTGACCAATGATGGTGACGTGCAGGTGCTCTCCATGAAGGCAAAAGTATCTCCTTCCCAATTTTTGGAGTACCGCTATGAAATGAAGCCAAATGATTATTTGGTCGATTTTATAGTGAGATCCCAAGGACTTAATGGCATAATCAATCCGAGTGGAGCTATTAATTTGGAATGGAAACTAAAGGGAATCCGTCACTCTAAAAGTATTCAGTACGAAAACCGATATACGAGACTGACCTATAATCATGAAGATGGAAAGATCAGTAAGCTATCTGAAAGTAGTGATGATGAAGAATCGGAGGATACGGATATTAAATGGCTTTCGTACAGGCAGCATTTTTTCAGTTCCATTTTGGCTACCCAAACACCATTTGAAACAGCTCAATTAACTTCTGTTAATTTGGTTGAAGAGGAAAGCAAAACTGCCGGATACACTAAGGAATACAGCACTGTGGCACCTTTGAAATTACAAGGAGGAGAACTTTCTTATACCATGGACTGGTATTATGGACCTACAGATGTAAAGGTTTTATCGCAATATAAGGAGTTAGGTCTGGAAGATTCCATTCCTTTTGGATGGGGGATTTTTGGATGGATCAACAGGTACATATTTACACCAACATATACCTTCTTGAGTTCTTTCCTACCCTTCGGTATTGCAATTGTGGTCATGACTATTTTAGTCCGACTGCTGATGTCCCCGGTGACCTATAAATCTTACCTGTCTCAGGCCAAGATGAAGGTTTTGAAGCCAGAGATTAGCGAACTAAATGAGAAGTACAAGGACAATGCCATGAAAAAGCAGCAAGAGACCATGAAGTTATATGGTAAGGCTGGGGTAAGTCCTATGAGTGGCTGTTTGCCAGCAGTGGTACAACTGCCCATATTTTACGCGCTCTTTATGTTCTTCCCAACCTCTTTTGCCTTGCGTCAAAAGTCGTTTTTATGGGCAGATGACCTTTCGTCATATGATACCATAGCACAATTACCGTTTAATATTCCATTTTATGGGGATCATGTGAGTTTATTCCCCATACTGGCGTCGGTTGCTATCTTCTTTTATATGATGATGACCACGGGACAGAATATGCCATCGCAACCAGGTATGCCCAACATGAAATTTATCATGTACTTATCGCCATTAATGATGTTATTCTTCTTTAATAGCTATGCTAGTGGATTGAGTTTGTACTACTTTGTTTCCAACTTAATTACCATTTTTATCATGCTTGCCATCAAGAAGTTTATTATCAATGAAGATAAAATCCACGCCCAGATACAAGAGAACAAGAAAAAGCCTAAGAAAGAAGGCAAGTTCCAGAAAAAAATGCGTGAGATGATGGAGCAGGCAGAAGCCCAGAAGAAAAACAAATAATCTATATATCATCAAGAAAAAAAAGCTCCCTTTTAAAGGGAGCTTTTTGCATTAAATAGGTTTAGTTTGGAAAGATTTGGGGTTGTAAATATGGGGGATAGAAACGCGTTTTAAAAAATATAGTTGTAAACGGTCCATATTTGTATGTTAAAAGAATCCTCCTTGTTGTCGACCAAAATTATATGGATCGTTAGGGCAAAAAAAACCACACTGATGAACAGTGTGGTTTAATTCTAGATTCCAATAAGAATACTAGTCCATAGCAAAATCAT
Organism: Sediminicola sp.; assembly: GCA_041602195.1. Lineage (GTDB taxonomy): Bacteria > Bacteroidota > Bacteroidia > Flavobacteriales > Flavobacteriaceae > Sediminicola. Next base: position 7,224 of record JBFIGS010000144.1, read on the forward strand.
ACCAG
>JBFIGS010000145.1:0-7227 GCA_041602195.1 Sediminicola sp.
AAGGCATTATATTTTTCCCAATCATCGGGTTTTGAATAGTTTGGGATCATCATGCCGTTGGTTACCACTACGCGCGGTGCCTCCTTTGAGGATGGAAACAATCCCATAGGATGTCCGGAATAGATATGTAAGGTCTGCTCTTCCGTCATGGTGGCCAAATATTTCATGGTCAATACATACTGGGCCCAATTCTGAAAAACCGCCCCATTGCCCCCATAGGTAATTAGTTCCTCTGGATGTTGTGCCACAGCCGGATCCAGATTGTTCTGGATCATCAGCATGATAGCCGCTGCCTGGGATGTTTTGGCTGGGTATTCATGAATGGCTCTTGCCCTGAGTTCATAGTCGGGTTTAAACCTGTACATATAAATCCGCCCGTAGTCTTGCAGTTCCTCTGCAAATTCAACTGAAAGAATTTTGTGCCATGCCGCCGGGAAATACCGAAGGGCATTGCGTATCGCCAATTTTTTTTCTTCCAATGATAGGATTTCCTTTCTTTTAGGAGCTCTGTTCACGGTTGAAGGTGTTTTTTTGGCTGCTGGCAATTCCGCGGGAATGCCCTGAAGTATCTGTGCTTTAAAATCCATTTTAATCATTCTTTTTGTCCATGACCAAGTTTCCTTTTTTCCAAACTCTGTTTGGTTTTATGGAACCTTGCCGGTATAAAATTTCTTTGTAATCGTGAATGGGAAATGTAACGAGATCGGCCAAATAGCCCACTTCCATTTTCCCCCTGTCTTTTAAATTCAAGGCCAAAGCCGCCCTAAAGGTGATACCTGCCAATACCTCTGCATTGGAGAGTTTTTGGAAGGTTCCTAAAATAGCCGCTTGGGTCAATAAATCACCCATAGGAGCAGAGCCGGGATTCCAATCACTGGCAATGGCTAGTGCCCCTCCTGCATCCAAAAGTTCACGGGCAGGGGTAAAGGCACATCCCAATCCTAAAGAGGCTCCAGGAAGGGCCGTGGCAATCACATTGCTCTTCGCCAAAGCTTCTATCTCTTTGGTTGTGCTCGCTTCCAAATGGTCTGCACTAACCGCATCAAATGCTATGGCCACTGCACTTCCAGAAGTAGAAAACTGGTCGGCATGAACCGTAATATCAAAGCCCATAGCTTTTGCTTTTGTAAAGTAGGGTGCTATATCATCTTTAGTATAGGCACTTTCCTCAATAAAGGCATCTATTCTGTTACAGAGCTCTTCGGCTTTTAATTTGGGAAAAAGTTCGGTGCTGATTTCTTTCAAATAGTCACTCGACGTTCCCGAATAATCTTTAGGGACCATGTGTGCCGCCAAACAGGTGGCAATAAGATCAGCAGGTAATTTTTGATTTGCTTCCTTAATGGCATACAACATTTTGAGTTCTTCCTTTACAGATAGGCCGTACCCACTTTTGACTTCTATTGTGGTGATCCCATTTTCCAGATGTCTATTGGCCCGTTGGATGATCAATTCAATCAATTGTGTTTGGGAAGCCTTTCTAGTCTGGGTTACCGTATCCCAAATTCCTCCACCGCTTTTGGCTATTTCCAAATAGGATTTCCCTGCATTTCGCATGGCATAATCATTGGCCCTTGTGCCTCCAAAGCAAATATGGGTATGGGCATCTACAAAACCTGGAAGGCAAACATCCTTACCGTCCAAGGTGGTGATTTTTGCACCTAATTCTTTTGCCGTTGGGAGCATTTCCGTAAATTTTCCAAGGGAATGTATACTGTCGTTCTCTATAAGAATCCCACCATCTTCTATGATCAACAATGCTTCATCGGATATAGCTCCATTAAGGTCTAAATTGGTCATTGGCAGAATTTGGGCAAAAGGCCCTATGAGTTGGTACTTGTGCATATTAGTAGTTTTCAAATTCATTGGAATATTGGGTAGAAAGATTCAATTTCTCCCGTTTACTTACGCTGTCTATTACCTTTATGATGGTTTTGTCTTTGATCATGGCAATTCCAGCCTCAATATCATTGGCAAATACCCGGTCTTTATCTGCAAAGGCAACTTTAGTCCTTATTTTTTTATGGATTTCGTCCAATAAGACACCCGATTTCATGGGTTTACGAAATTCAAAGGCCTGGGCAGCCGTTAAAAGTTCTATGGCCAATATCTTTTCAACATTTTCCAAGACCTGTAAAGCTTTTCTACCACTGATGGATCCCATACTCACGTGGTCTTCCTGTCCCAACGATGTAGGGATACTATCAGCACTGGATGGGAAGCACAACCCTTTGTTTTCACTAGCCAAGGCGGCCGTGGTGTATTGTAGAATCATATAACCCGAGTTGATCCCTGTGTCCTTCATCAATAATTTGGGTACTCCAGGGCTATTGCCTTCCAAGGCCAGATAAATCCTTCGATCCGAAATGTTCCCAATCTCTGAAGCGGCCAAACAAGCATAATCCAAAGCCATTGCCAAAGGCTGACCATGAAAACTGCCCCCACTGATGGTCAGTTCTTCATCAATGATGATGGGATTGTCGGTCACTGAATTGAGTTCAATTTCCAAGAGCTCCTTTAAATGGAGCCAGGCGTTCCTAGAGGCACCATGGACCTGCGGCATGCAACGCAGTGAGTAAGGATCTTGTACCCTGTCACAATCAATATGGTCTTCCATAATCTCTGAACCTTCCAAAAAGGATTTGATCCTTGTGGCCACATGAATATTGCCTTTAAAAGGTCGTAGGGCATGCAATTCGCTATAAAAAGGTTTTATAGAACCCTGTAGTCCCTCTATCATCATAGTTCCAATGATATCAGCTTGGGAAAGACAGCTGTGCAGTTTTTCCACCACTTTTACGGCATGGGCGGCAATAAATTGTGTGCCGTTGATCAAGGCCAGGCCTTCTTTTGGTCCTAAATCCAAAGCTTTAAGGCCTGTTTTCTTAAAAAGTTGTGCCGTGGTTATTTCTTCATTCTTATAGATGACTTTTCCCAGACCAATAAGGGGCAGAAATAAATGGGAAAGGGGAGCAAGGTCACCAGACGCGCCAACAGATCCTTGAGATGGAACTAGGGGAATGGCATCATTATCTATATGCCAAATAATTCGATCCAAGGTTGTTTCCGCAATTCCTGAATACCCCTTGGCCAGGGATTGGACCTTTAGGATCATCATTAATTTTGCAATTTCAGAAGCAATAGGAGTTCCTACACCAACACTGTGGCTCTTTAGGATGTTAGTCTGCAATATTTTTGTCTCTGTCTTGGATATTTTGGTGGTGCAAAGAGGGCCAAAACCGGTATTGATCCCATAAACAGCATGACCTTTATCGACGATGTTTTCAACAATGGTGCGACTCCGGACTACCTTTTTTCTTGTATCGTTTGAAATACTGCCCTTGGTTTTACCGTTGGCAATGGATAGTGCTATGCTGGCAGAGAGTTGGTCTTCTCCGAATGAAAATATCTTTGGTGCGGGAATCATAGGTTACAATTTTAATACTATAAAATTATTGATTAAGTTTGATAATCACCAATACCAATTTTGTCAACATTCAATAGCTATGGGTTATCAATTAGAACTTAGACATTTTAAATATTTTTTAGCTGTGGCTGAAGAATTGCATTATCGAAAGGCAGCAGAAAAGCTTTGTATCTCCCAGCCTGGGTTGAGCAGGCAAATAAAACAAATGGAAGAAATTTTGGATACCCCTTTATTTGTCCGAAGTAAAAAAAAGGTGTCCCTGACCCCTGCCGGGGCATATTTAAGAGCGGAGCTTCAATATATCCTTAATCACCTTGATCTGACCACCAAACATTTAGAACTTCTAAAAGATGGGGATTCTGGAGAGGTGCGTATTGGTTTTTTAGGTTCTGCCATGCAGAATGTAATTCCTGACCTTTTGATTGCATTAAAAGAGAAGTATCCTAAGGTGAGGACTAGTTTGGAAGAACTGTCCAACAGTGCCCAATTGGATGCCGTAATGAAAGATAAGCTGGATATTGGTTTTGTACGATTGGCGAGGGTTCCTGAGGATATACATATTCACCCCGTATTTGAGGATACCTTTTCAGTGGTACTCCCTGAGGCTTATCCGATTTTATCAAGGGAATTTGAAGGAGTACATCAGCTATCGGGTGAAAATTTTGTGCTCTTCGCCCAAGATTACAGTCCGTTGTATTATGATACCATCATGAGTATCTGTGAGGATGCCGGCTTTACACCCAAGGTGTCCCACAAATCGGTACATGCGCAAACCATTTTTAAATTAGTGGAGAATAATCTGGGGATTGCTATTGTGCCCACTTCCCTGCAATATGGTTTTCATATGAGGGTTAAATTTTTAGAGCTTAAAAATATTCCACAGCGTGCCATTCTTTCGGTGATATGGAAGAAGGATAATAGGAATCCGGCTTTAAAACATTGCATGGATCTGTTGATGGCTCAGAAGAATATTAATTAAAAAATGGGAATAACACCCCTTTGTTATCCCAAACCATGGAAATAAATAGTCCTAAATAAACCGTAGCCACCAAAAACTTTATGAAGGTCCCTGTCAAAAATCCAAGAAAAGAACCGAAGGCCGATTTCAATGCGGTTTTATGATCTGTCCTGTTGATCAGTTCTCCAACCAAAGCCCCAATAAAGGGCCATATAATGATACCAAATATACCCAGAATTGGAAATAGTAGGGCTACCACGAGCCCTATAGTGGTGCCAATCATACCAGCTTTACTTCCCCCAAACCTTTTGGTCCCTATTACCGGGATAATGTAATCCAGGGCAATGACAAGTATGGCGATACCTAAGGTGATCCCTAAAAATAGCCAGTCCATTGGAATAACCGATGTAAGATGCAGTAGGAGTAAACCCACCCAACTAATTGGCGTTCCTGGTAAAACGGGCAGAAAACTACCCAGAATCCCCGTGAGCATCAGCATAAACCCCAGAATGATCAATAGAATATCCATGTTAGTACCTTGTTATTTGCTCAAAGGCATATACACTTCTGCAGTCCAATTGAGTTCGTCACCGCCCAAATTCGGATTGTTATAAAAGATTTCAATGGGGAGTCCAGTAACTTCAATATTATGCTTTTTGGCATAATCCAAGAGGGCGTACCACGCTCGGTCCGAAGTTATATAGTTGCCATTGTAAATGGCCTTTAGGGCTTTGCTTTTTTTGCGAAAGCCGTATTGAAGATCTGGATGTTGTGGCAAACTATCAGATGGTATCACAGGGTACCCGAAGTTATATTCAATGCTGTCCTTTTTCTTATCCCATTTGGTAATTTCAATGAATGGTTTCCCCTTAAGCTTAGCACCATTATTCACCAAATAAGGGTCGAGCAAAGGAAAGTTTCGCATCATGCCTTTAGCCTTGTCAAACTGTGAGGATTTAACGGTCACATATGCGTAATAGGCCGAGTCAATCACATCTTCGCCGACAACCTTAACGCGTATGGTCTTAAGATGGTTATGAAGGTTTTCATTAAAATCCGAGAGGGTCCTTACCGTACGTTTTTCAAAATCGGTATCCGTGAATGGGACTAGGATCTTGTTCATTAGGCTATTTTGGCTATCCTTGGCAAAGATCTTTATTTTTGATACGGAATCATTTTCTTCGCTGATCTCCCATGAATATATGTGAGTAGAGTCATTAAAACTCAAGGTTTGGTCCAGATGGCGTAAATCTACGTCACTTGTCAGTTTGGTGCTATCCAGCGTGGAATCCCAAAGTTTTATAGTCTGGTTGATCGTACCTGCATTGGCTTTAGCCTTAATGGTAACTAAATAATCGTACGGATAGAAAAATAGATAACCAATGGCTCCCACAATGAAAAGAGTTGTGAGAATTAATAAGAACTTCTTCATAAAACTACTCCGTTGTTGCTAATTGGGATTCTTGTTTCATATTTAGGTTGTCCGTAACAAATTTCCCTAAATCCCTTCCTTGTTTTACCCCGACTTCTACCGCTGATCTATAATGTATGCCACCGTACATTCTACTGATGGCAGCCTCATCGGCAGCCTTTGCAAACGAAGGGAATTTTCGTACTGGAAGGCCATATGGTATTTCCGTATCGTCCTCAAAAGCAAAATTTTCTCCAAAAATACTCGTCAAGGCAGTAGAAGCTGCTCCAGAAACAACGCTATGTCCACTTGTGTATTCTGGAAATGGTGGAGTTTGAAGTACTGGCTTCCAATTTTCGTCTATATATTGGTTGATAAGGGTTTCAGGTCGAATTAGATTACTTCGATATTTTTCATCCCAACAACTGATAAAGGCATCGGCCATGGCTATAGACGTTTTGGTATAGGCATAAAGGGTTTTGTCAAAATCACTATCTGTTTTCTTGGCAGCAATTTTAGTAATGCCTATCCAGTGTGCTCCGGGTGTTATTTTTTTTGTGGCGAACATTAAATGTCCGTATGTCACTGAGACATATGGGTTACAATCCCAAAATTTTGCCATGGCTATTTCTTCTGAAGTATCTCCCTTGGCTGTAATTTCCTTGCTGATGTCATACACTTCCTTTAGCTCTTTGTAAAATGGAGAGTCAACATCCATTGAAAAAGCTGGGGGAGGTACAGGTTTAAATTGTTCGGAGGAGTCAATCACAAAAGGACGTATTTTACTCCAATGCGGCTCAATACCATCCATATAGGAGGGTGGAGTAGGCTGCCAACGTGATTCTTCACCGGACATTACCGTAAATTTAGGCATGGTACGGGTCTGTTTGTAATTGTCCTCATTCATCCATGCACTAATATGCTCGGCCACTTCTAAACCGTACTCTTTGGAAGCTTCAAATTCGGTTGGGTTTTGTGAGGACCATTGTGTATAAAGGCTATCCCTGAAAACAGTCAATTTATCCTCGCTAAATATTAGCCTACGGCTCATGTCCATATGGGCGATAAGTGCAGATAAATGTGGGTTTATTGGGGCAGTAGTTTTTGGACTTGGAATAGGGGTTAAATCGGTGACTTGACCTACCAAGGATTTATATTCCCCATTGTTTGCCGCAATGATCTCATAGGCTGCAATATTGGGATAAGCAAAAATTCTACTAGCTACTGGAGGCGAAAATATGTCGTGTATCATTATTTCCGTAACCTTATCTATAGATTGATGCAGCAGGTTAGGAGAGATAATTATAGGTTCTTCTTTTTTCTGACAACTGCCTAGAACAACTACTAATACCAATAAGATTATCTTCTTCATCATTTGTCATTTTTGTTTATCAATTGATATACTTGGACCTTTTCATTATTGAAAGTCGC
>JBFIGS010000146.1:0-7166 GCA_041602195.1 Sediminicola sp.
AAAACCAAACCCTCCCAAACTTAGTTGCGTAGGTAAGGCAGAAACAAAATCTAAAAACAAAAAGTAATGAAAAAAACAAAAATTTATTTAGGCCTAGCAGTACTAGCAGTAGCTAGTATCATTTTGGTGTCTGCTGACCACATTGATGCACCTTCTACAAGGGCTACTACTGCGGATATTGCAGACTTTTACGGATTTGAACCTACAGTAGGTTCTGACAACACCGTATTTGTGGTGGATTTACAATCCAATGTATTGCCAGATTTGGCATACGGAACATTCGATGAAAATGTTTTGGTTGAAATCAACATAGATACAAATGGAGATTTAATTGAGGATAGCGTAATACAAGCCATCCCAAGAAATGGAAGAATGTATTTCTTTGGACCGGCTGCCCCATCCCAAACAGGATTGGATAGCGAGGTTTTGGTAGATTCTCCATTGGGAGATGTTGAGATCTCAGGATCAACAGCAATTACCGAAACCACTTCAAACGGGACAATGTTATTTGCAGGACCAAGACAGGATGCCTTTTTCTTTGACTTTTTCCAATTCAACGCTGTTATAGGTGGAATGGCTCCAGGAGGGTTTAAAACAGCTGCAGAAGCCGAGAACACGTTTGCCGGAGCTAACACAATGTCTATTGTAATAGAAATTCCAAACAGTGTAATTGGTAACACAACAGCAACAAACGCATTGGGAACTCCAGTTTACAAGACTTGGGTAACTACAAACGTAAAACAATAACAACATTAATTTAAAAAGAAATTTAATTATGAAACTATATAATATAAAAACAACGTTTTTGTCACTTTTGGCTCTTGCAGCAATGGCTTCTTGTAGTAATGATGATGACATGACCACAATGGAACCAAATCCAAATCCAACCCCAATGGGAGAAGATTTCTCAGGAACCTATTCCCAAGCAGATCATATGGGAAGACCGGGAATCAACACTGTACTAAGTGCAGATGTGGAAGGACAGGCAAGTGTAAAGGATGCTTTCAACAGAACCATACCTTCGCAAATGGCCGCCACTTTCCAAGTTGGGTTTGAGGCAAGATTAGAGCAATACCATGATGTGTATGCAGATTTATTGGGTGCACCAAGGGAGGATGTAAACTATGAGCCTAATATCTTAGGGTTGGACGCTACTACCTTGACTACCGTATTGGCAAGTGATGCTTTGGATATTGCTCCAAATACACCAACCTCATATTTCAATGGAACGGAGGTCTTAACTGGTCGTGCTTTGACCGATGACATTATCGATATTTCTTTAATCCTTCTTTTTGGAGGGGAAACAGGAGATCGTTTCAGTGGACAGGATACAGATGGTGATGGTACCGCAGATTTACCACGTTTAACTTCTGATGGGGTTAGCTTAACAGCCACACTTTCTACATCATTCCCTTACTTGGGATCTCCAAACTAGTATTATTATCTATGAAAAGGAGAGTAGGGGAGGATACTTGTATCCTCCCTTATTTTAAAAGATTACAATTTCAATACACCTAAAAACATTGATCATGAAATATCTATTCCTATTCGTACCGCTGTTATTTTTGTTCTCTTGTCAAAACTCGGAACAAGCACAAGTAACGAATCAAAAAGACTACGATAAATTTTTAGTATCCAGCCCATCAAGGACCACATCCAATTATTATGAGCTATGGAACTCAAAAATTAAACCAGATAGTATGCAACTTACCAGTTTTGGTATTGTAGCTGGTGAATACAACCGTTATTTCCAGAATACGGGAGACATTACTTATCTCAAAAAGGCTGAACAGGCATTGGAAAAAGCTGTAGAAATTGCAGCGATTGGAAAAGCAGGATACCAAAGGGCCCTTGCTAGAAATTACATTTCACAACATAGATTTAGGGAAGCCTTAGAATTAGCAGAAGCTGCCCGTTCATGGGGTAGTGGAGTAGAGGAAACCCAAAGTCTACTTTTCGATATCCATATGGAATTGGGGAACTATCCCAAAGCAGGGAAATATCTGGACAGTATTAAGAACATGTCCCAATTTGGATATTTGATCCGTGCTGCAAAATGGAACGATTATAAAGGAGATTTGGATACCACCATTCGATTTATGGAAATGGCGAAACAGAAAGCCGAAGATTCCAAGAATACCAGTTTATTACTGTGGTCCTATACCAACATTGCCGATTATTATGGACACGCAGGGAAAATTAAGGATTCCTATGAACATTATTTAAAGTCACTACAATTGGATCCTCAAAATGCTTATGCTAAAAAAGGTATAGCTTGGATTGTATTTTCTTATGAAAACAATCCCAAAGAAGCCTTACGAATCTTGGATTCTGTAACAAAAGACTACCGTGCACCGGATTATTACCTATTGAAATCAGAGATCGCAGCTTATGAGAACGACAAGTTGAAGTCCCTTGAAAATCTGGATAAATATTACATGGCTGTTCAAAACCCGGCCTATGGTGACATGTACAATGTCTATAATGCATCTTTATATCTTGAAAATACGGGTCAATATGAAAAGGCTTTTAGGATAGCAGAAAAGGAAGTGCAAAACAGACCAACGCCGCATTCTTACGACCTTCTCGCATATAGTTACTTGAAAATTGGCGAAAAGGACAAAGCTTTGGAAGTTGTTGAAAAACATATCGACGGCAAAACATTTGAACCAAATATACTATACCACACGGCTGAAATCTATAAGGCCAATGGCAAGATGTCCAAAGTAAATGAGCTTAAAAAGGAGTTGTCCGGTGCAGCATATGAGCTTGGACCTGATTTGGCCAATAAAATTTCCAAACTCTAAATAAATTTCATTTTTAATTTTTAATAAAATGGTCCTCATAATATTTATGGGGTAATAAAGAACAGTCTAAAATGAAACCATTCATTCTTATTTTAATGCTTTTTGTTGGGCAAATAATGCTTGGTCAAGTAGTTTCTGGGAAGCTTCTGGATGAAAATAAAGATGTCATAGAAGGAGCTTACATTTTTAACCATATTAGGGATAAACATACCCATACAAACGAACTGGGATCCTTTAAATTAAGAGATACCTATGTTGGAGATACTTTAACAATAGGGGCATTGGGTTTTAAAAAACTGCAATATGTACTTGAGACCAAAGATATGGATAAGCCTTTCTCCCTGGTGCTCAAGGAAGATCTCTATCAATTGGAAGAAGTGATTATCAGACCAAACGTAAACGGCATCAATGTTGTTTCTGAAATTGATTTAAAAACCGCACCTGTAAAATCTTCCCAAGAGTTATTGCAAAAAGTTCCGGGTTTGGTAATAGGCCAACATGCAGGAGGAGGCAAGGCGGAACAATTATTTTTAAGGGGTTTTGATATAGACCATGGAACGGATGTAGCCATTGCTGTAGACGGAATGCCCGTTAATATGGTCTCACATGCCCATGGACAAGGCTATGCCGACCTGCATTTTTTGATTCCCGAAACTTTGGACAATATAGATTTTGGAAAAGGTCCCTACTACGCCGATCATGGTAATTTTGGGACTGCGGCTTATGTAGATTTTGGCACCAAACAGCGCTTAAAAAAGAACACGGTGCAATATGAATACGGAGATTATGGATGGAACAGAACTTTGGGGATGTTCAATTTGATGAACGACGATACTAATGCAGCCTACGTGGCCACAGAGTTAATACAGTTTGATGGTCCTTTTGAATCACCACAAAATTTTTCAAGACTTAATATTTTTGGAAAATATACCTCCCGATTAAGGGATAGTGGGCTATTCTCTCTTTCCGCCTCCCATTTTACCAGCACCTGGGACGCTTCGGGACAAATACCACAACGGGCTGTTGATAATGGCAGTATCTCCCGTTTTGGTGCTATAGACGATACGGAGGGCGGCTCTACAGAACGAACCAATTTCAATGTCTCCCTGAAAAAAGTAGTGGATGAAGACACCTTTATAAAAGCCAATGCCTTCTATTCCAATTACAAATTTCTGTTGTTCTCCAATTTCACCTTTTTCTTGGAAGATCCGGTAAATGGAGACCAGATCAGGCAAAGGGAAGAGCGGGATGTTTTTGGACTTAATACAGAATTGAATAAGAATTTAGACTTCATTGATATTCCAGTGCAGTTAAAAGTGGGAGCCGGATTTAGGACCGATGATATTCAGGATAATGAACTGTCACATACCTTGAACAGAAAAACAACCTTGGAAAATATTCAACTGGGGGATGTTAGGGAAACCAATGTTTTTGGATATGCCAATCTGGAATTCAAATGGAAAAAATGGATGGTGGCACCAGGATTAAGGGTAGATGACTTTAGCTTTAATTATGTAGATGCACTGCGGCAAGAATACCAAAACCAATCGGTAAACAAAACCAAAGTATCACCAAAACTGAACATTGCCTACAATCATTCCAGCGACCTTCAGGTCTTTCTAAAATCGGGGATAGGATTTCATTCCAACGATACCCGTGTGGTTGTGGCACAAGAAGGTAATGACATTTTACCTGCAGCGTATGGAACGGATTTGGGGACTATATGGAGACCAACCAATAAGTTATTGGTCAACGCCGCTGCCTGGTACCTTTATTTGGAACAGGAATTTGTATATGTAGGCGACGCAGGGATTGTTGAACCTAGTGGTAAGTCAGAACGATTTGGACTGGATGTGGGGCTTAGATATCAATTTACAGATTGGTTGTTTCTAAATACAGATGCAACATATACCCACGCCAGAAGTTTAGAAGCCCCAAGCGGAATGGACTATATCCCCTTGGCGCCCGATTTTACCCTGGTTGGTGGATTGAGCATTGTTAATTTGGGAAGGCTATCTGGAGGTCTTCGATTCCGTTATTTGGATGATAGGCCAGCGAATGAAGAAAACTCCATTATTGCCAAGGGATATGCCGTAACCGATATCAACGCCAATTATATTTTGAGCAAGAACCTGTCCTTGGGACTATCCATAGAAAACCTATTTAATACGGAATGGAACGAGACACAATTTGCGACCGAGTCCAGGTTAGAAAACGAAAACACCTCGGTAGAGGAGATACATTTTACACCAGGAACCCCATTCTTTATAAAAGGGAGCTTGAGCTATACATTTTAATGATAAGGCGCTAAGCGATGTGGTAGCTTAGTGGTTTTTAGGTGGACACCGCGGCATTTATGTCGCGGTGTTTTTTTTTTGATTAACGGTCAATTTATTGGATGAAAAACAAAACCCTTAATGAGTGTAACTCGTAAGTATTTTAAATTGGAAGATCGGGCAATAGCCCAATTTATTAACAATAACCCAAATACTTTGCCTAATGGACTATTATCTTTTTTCGCTCTGGATCTATTTTATGATACATACCACAGTACGTATATATTTTGCTCAATTAAGTCTTCAAAGGACACTTAAGCGGGAATCAAAACATGTAGTAAACTGGAATTCAAAGGTTTAAATATTGTATTGACCTACTTTAATTTTGCTTTTGCTTAAGGCTTCCAATATCATTGGAAGCCTTTTTAATTGAGTTTATCATCTTAGCGTCTTCTTTTTGTAAGAATATTAAGAAGATATTAACAATTTTTGTAGGAAATATTGGTTGAAATACATATTTTTAACGTTCAGGTGTATTGACCTACGTTCCTTTTGATATTTAACAGAAACGAATATTCAGTATAAGTTTTATAATCAACTCTTTTTTACAAACCTAAATCTATATTATTATGGCTTACATCCTATTTTTTATTTGGCTGGCTTTAATGGTATTTTTTGGAGGTTTAATATTCTTTGCATATAGATCTTTGCAACGAATATTGAAAACGGGCAAATAAACAACTTGGTAGGGTTTACGGAAAAGGTTCTTGTCTGCTATTGAACTCCAATAGTATTGCAAATTATCTGCAGTGGTAAACGCTTATTTAGCTGTTTTTAATGAAAGCTCCCCCACGAATACTGAGCAAAAAAAAATCTTTTGAAGACATTAGGGAATTTACTCCTTAGTACCTTCAAAAGATTTTTTTATTTATGGGGGGCTGTTTATACCGCTCCTAGAGTATATAGTTGTTCCAAGGTTGGGGATTCACTACCTCCAGCAGGCTCCAACGTGATACCAAATGCTTCTGATTCATTAGGGTTGGCAAAGGCAAAAACCTTGTTATCATCGTTCTTAAAGTCTTCCAATAGACCCATGCTTGTTGGGGTTAGCGGACTTAATTTTAATGACCAAACCTGATAGACCATTCCATCTGGTGGTTCTGGAAGTCCCTTTGCATCTATGAATACTTTTTGTTCTGCCTTGTTCCAGTAGGCCTTGGCATAGGAGGTTGGCGATACAGTTTGACCGCCTAAGGCGATCACCTCTATGTTCTTATCCCTTATAGTATTGAGCAGTTCCTTTGATTTTTCTAGGGATGTATTCGCCTCAAAAATCTGCTGTTCCAAAACCTCATTGGTTTGTGAAGCAACATTGATCTCCGATTTTAATTGCGTATTTTGATTGTACATCCACAACATTCCTGTAGCAAGAAGTATGGAAGCTGCCCAACCAACATAGGTAAACCAATTGGTTTTGCTATCGGTCATTGTTATTACTTTGGTGTCGCTTAATGCAGCTATCCTCCTCATAATATCATTAAACCCTTTGCTGCCAGAGCGTAAAGGTGCTGCGGCCTTGCTTAAGGCCAAGATGGCCGCTTCTATGGCCAAAATCTCTTCCTTTATTTCGGGATATTGCTCTGCGTTCCGGGCTACCTCTAAGTTTTCTTCCTCAGAGAGTGTACCAGCAACGTAGAGTTCTAAAATTCCTGATGTTATATATTTGTTTACGTCCATTTTATATCGCTATATTACCCCTAATCTGTGAAATACAATTTCTATTTCTTGTTTTTACCGTTCCCACGGGAATATCCAATTCTTCTGCAGCCTCTTTTTGAGTATATCCTTTAAAATATAGAAGTTCAATTATTTGAACACACTTTTCCTTTAAATTCTTCAACAGGTTCTGGATTCCAATAGTATCCATTTGACTATTAAGGTCATCTTTGCTTTCAAGTATATCTACGAAAAAATCAGAAGATAGGTTTTGTTTACTGTTCTTATTTGATTTTGACCTTAATTCATCAATTGCAGCATTTCGGGCGATATTCATGATCCATGTAAAAAACCGGCCTTTGGAAGC
>JBFIGS010000147.1:0-7107 GCA_041602195.1 Sediminicola sp.
TCAATTATATAAAAAAGACAATCTAATCTAAACCAACACTCATAAAAAAAAGAGTCACTGGCCTAGGAGGCTTTTTCTTTAAAGCAAAAGATCCAGATAGCATTAAAAAATGGTACAATACCCATTTGGGCCTAGATACGGATCAATATGGTTGTACATTTTGGTGGAAGGACAAAGAAGGGAAAGATTGTTCTACCCAATGGAGTCCGATGAGCGAGGACACCAAATATTTTGAGCCCAGCAAAAAGCAATTCATGATGAATTTTAGGGTAGAAAATCTTGTGGAACTACTGGAGGCCTTAAAAAAGGAAGGAGTCACCATTGTTGGTGAAATTGAAGAATATGAATATGGAAAGTTCGGGTGGATCCTAGATCCGGAAGGCAACAAATTGGAACTCTGGGAACCTATAGATAAAGCATTTCTTTGATAATGAAATAATTACTACATTTAGAAGACCTATAAACGAACACTAACTAACCATGTCAGAAGAAAACAAAGATTTAGGGGATAAGGCCAAAGATTCCATGGAGGATGCTAAAAAGGCCGTAAAAAAAACAAGCGAAACAGCAAAAAAGAAGGTAACAAAAGCTAAAAGCAAAACTACAAAGTCTGCAGACGCCGCTAAAAAAACTACGAAGGCAGCAGGAGCTAAAGCAGAAAAAAAGACTTCCAAAATAAAGGAAGAGGCCAAGGAAGCTTTTGACGATGCCAAAAAGAAGGCAGAGGACGTAAAAAAGGAGGCCAAGGAAACAGCAAAAGAATTTAAGGAAGGTGCTAAAGAGACTTTTGAGGAAGCCAAAAAATCTGCTAAGGACTTTAAGCAAGATGCTAAAGGGAGTGCAAATGAATTTAAAGAAGAAGCCAAAAAAACTGCACATGAATTTTCCGAGGGCCTGAAGAGTGCCGGAGGGGAGAATAAAAAAATATTGGCAGGTATTCTGGCCATCGTTCTAGGAGGATTCGGGGTCCATAAATTAGTGCTGGGATATACTAAAGAGGGCGTAATAATGTTGGCCATAACCATTGTAATTGGTGCTATAACCTGTGGTATCGGTGCTTCGTTAATGTGGATAGTTGGACTGATAGAAGGGGTTATCTACCTAACAAAGTCGGATGAAGATTTCTACAACACCTACCAAGTAGGTCGTAAGCCCTGGTTTTAAAAGCAAGGAAATAGTCGAGATATAAATTCTCGACTTTTTTAATTAATTTTATTATCGTAATATTGCAATATATAAATACGTTATGGGAACAACCAAGACTCAGATATTCACCACGGCACAAAATGAGCTGGCCACTATTTTCAAAGTATTGTCCAACCCGGCACGTATCGCCATTATACAATATATCAGCCAACAACAATCATGTATCTGTAATGATATTGTGGAAGAAATTGGCTTGGCCCAACCTACCATTTCCCAGCACCTTAAAGAGCTTAAGAGCATCGGGCTTTTAAAGGGGGAAATAGAGGGGAAAACGGTTTGCTACTGCATCGATTTAAACAAATGGAACGAAATCCAATCACAACTAAACAGTTTTTTTAATACCACGCAGGCTAACTGCTGTTAATCCTTAAGCTTATGAAAACTTCAGAATTCCTTTCCCTTCTAAGGGAACATCCCAACAAGAGTCTTGTATTTGAATATCAGCAAGGTAAGAACGTTGGGGCCAATTATCACATCACCGAAGTAAAGAATATCACAATAGATTCTGTGGATTGCGGTGCCGGAACAGATTATTGGAAAGAAACCATCATACAACTCTGGGAGAGTCCGACCGAAAAGGACAAGACGGAGTACATGTCGGCTTACAAAGCCATGGGCATTCTATCTAAGGTAGACCGTATAAAGCCAATGGTAAAAGACGCGGAGGTAAAATTTGAGTATAGCAATTCTCAATTCCATACCGCCCAATTGTTCGTCAATGACCATTCCGTCCAAGCGGACACACTGCTCCTACATTTAGGGATAGAAAAGACCGACTGTAAGGCAAAAGAAACCTGTGGCGTCCCAGAAGTATCGGAGCAAGAAAATACTGCTAATTCCTGTGCTCCAGGAAGTGGATGCTGCTAATCAAAATACTATGGAGATCAGAAAAATGATCGCTTCAGATTGGCCGGAGGTAGCCTCTATCTATGCAGAGGGAATGGCCACGGGGTACGCGACCTTTGAAACAGAGGTGCCCACTTTTGAACATTGGGACAGAAATCATCTGACCACGTGCAGGTTGGTTGCCGTTCATGACCAAGAAATAATGGGCTGGGCAGCCCTTTCCCCTGTATCGGGCCGCTGTGTATACGGTGGTGTGGCGGAGGTAAGTGTTTATGTGGGATCTAAAAGTAGGGGCCTTGGTGTTGGCAAATTATTATTGCACCACCTCATCCTTGAAAGCGAAGCAGCAGGATATTGGACCCTACAATCAGGCATATTTCCAGATAATAAAGGAAGTATTATTCTTCACGAGAAATTGGGATTTAGAAAAATAGGTCATAGGGAAAGAGTAGCACAGTTGCATGGTGTTTGGAAAGACAACGTGCTATTTGAGAGGCGAAGTAATAAAGTAGGCATCTAAAAAAGAAAAGCCCGAGCAGATCTACTTGGGCTTTTCTTTTATTGCTATACTCTACTAATCCAAAGAAATATCTCCATTTTGTTGGGATTCTGCCAATTTTCGTTCCAATTCTGCTTGAAACTCTTCCATGACAGGTTTTACGGTACTCTCCGGCAAATCGGCAATCTTGATGTACATTAACCCGTCCACAGAATTGTTGAACAAAGGATCTACGTTAAAGGCAATCACCTTGGCATTCTGTTTGATGTATTTTTTTATCAGCACTGGCAAGCGTAATGCTCCCGGCTCCACCTCATCAATCAACCTATCAAATTTATTTAAATCTGCCTGGGTTTCATCAAAAACAAATTCCTTATCGGCATCGTTCAGTTTTACCTTAAACTCCTTTTTAGGCCTAATATATTGGGCCACATAAGGATCCCAATAATTAGATTTCATAAACTCTATCATCAGGGATTTGGAGAAATTGGAAAATTGGTTGCTAATGCTCACTCCTCCTATAAGGTATTTGTGTTCTGGATAACGCAAGGTAGTATGTACAATACCCTTCCACAACAAGAACAACGGCATTGGTTTTTGTTGGTATTCCTTAACGATGTAGGCGCGACCCATTTCAATGGACTGCCGCATCATCTCATACAGCTCAGGTTCCAATCGGAACAAATCCTGCAAATAGAATCCATCAATGCCATACTTCTCGAATATTTCAGAGCCCATCCCCATTCTATAGGCCCCGACTATGGCCTTTTCTTCATCGTCCCATAAAAATAGGTGGTGGTAATATTCATCAAAACTATCTAGGTCAATAGATTTATTGGTCCCTTCCCCTATGGCCCTAAAAGTCACTTCTCTTTGTCTTCCAATCTCCTGTAAAATAAAGGGCATATCCTTGGCAGTTGCCAGAAATACATCGTAATTTTTACTTTGCAACAACCTGCAGTCCTTTTCCCTTAAGCGTTCTATTTCCTCTTGGATGACCTCGGTACGCACAGCGGTGGCAATTTTTTTAGGAGCCTTTGGAATCTTCAGGGTAGTGGGTACTTTATCCAATAGACTTTCCCTTTCATATGCATTGGAAAGGATGTAGGTCTTTCTTCTCAAAAGATCGGTAAATTCTTCAAGGCTTTCCTGTTCGTTTTGGGTTGCAACTGAGATAGGGTGCCCTATTCTGACCTTAATGACCCTATTTTTTTGAGTGGTTACCTCCGACGGTAGTTTTGCAGTTCTAAAAATGTCACTGATTTTGGACAAATGATAGAACATCCTACTATTTTTGGCATGAAAATATATGGGAACTACAGGTACTCCGGCCTTTCTTATGAGTTTCAAGGCAGCCTCCTCCCATGGTTTATCCACAATTAACTTGCCATCCCTATACGTAGAGACCTCCCCTGCCGGAAATATCCCCAAGGGATGCCCATCCCGTAAATGGCCCATTGCACTTTTAAATCCGGCAATACTGCTTTTGGCATCTTTGTGATTTTCAAAAGGATTGACCGGCATGATATAAGGCGCCATTGGCTCTATACGGTACAATAAAAAATTAGCGATGATCTTAAAATCCTCACGGTGCTGCAACAATAATTTCAATAATAGCACCCCATCAATACCCCCTAAAGGATGGTTGCTGATGGTAATATAAGCCCCATCCTTGGGTAGACGTTTATAATCTTCCTCGGGTATTTCAAATTTGATCTGATAATGTTCCAGAATGGCATCCAGAAAGGCGGTGCCCTCTAAATGTTTGTGGTCTTTATAAAATTCATTGATGCTAGATAATCTGGTCACTTTCATTAGGAACCATCCCATAAAAGTACCTAAAACGCCATATTTATCAATACGAATAGCTTTCGCTACCTCCTTTGCGGTTACTAGGCCCATAGTTTATTTAAAAATTGGTCATTGTAAATATAGGGAAAAGCAAGGTGAAACACCTTACAAAATCCTAGACCAAACCGTCTATCCCATTATTTTACTACCAATTGCACCGTCTCTTTTCCCCTTTGTTCCAACAAGATTTCCTTCCCATTTTGAAGGGACAAAATAGATTCTGCATCAAAATGCCTAATAGTGTACAAGGAAACTCCTTCGTGATAGACGACCTTGAACCTACTTTTTAGTAAATCCAAAAGATCCTGTAACCTTCCAAACTTGTTGTCCACACAGACAGAAAAGCTAATGGCGGAGTTTTGTATCAGGTCCACCTTCATTCTATGGTCATGCAAAAGTTTAAAAAGCTCACTGATGCTGTCCTCCACGATAAAAGAAAAATCCAAGGACGATAGTTTCATTAACACCTGATTTTTCTTGACAATAAAACATGGTACCTCTGGCTCTATACCAATTCCTTTCCCTACCGTTGTTCCTGGGTCCTTGGGCTTCAAAAACGATTTAACCTTTAAGGGGATTTCCTTTCTCTGCAAAGGCTGTAAAGTCTTGGGATGAATGACCGAAGCTCCGTAAAAAGCAAGTTCTATGGCCTCCCTATAGGAGATGTTGTTCAATAATCTTGCATTTTCAAAATATCTTGGATCTGCATTGAGTACTCCTGGAACATCCTTCCAAATGGTAACCTCTGTGGCATTTATGCAATACGCCAAAATAGCCGCCGTATAATCGGATCCTTCCCTTCCCAAGGTGGTGGTGAAATTGTTTTCATCACTTCCTAAAAACCCCTGGGTAATGTTTAGTCTAGATCTATCTATACCCTCAGTAACTCTTTTCTGGGTTCCTTCCCAGTTTACCGTGGCATCTCTATAATTATCATCGGTTTTTATAAAATCTCTAACGTCCAACCAATTATTGGTGATCCCCACCTCATTGAAGTAGGCACTCACAATAGTACTGGAAACTATTTCTCCATACCCCACGACTTGATCGTAGACGAAGCTGTATTTAGGGGATTTGTTCCACGCCAAAAATCCTTGAACCTCTTCAAAAAGCGCCTTCACCTTTCCATATATTGGGTGTTTGTCGTTTTCAAACAGATCCATTATGATATCGTTATGGTACTTTACCACTTCATGAATTGCCGATGACAAAGCAGCCTTATCCTTAAAATAGGCATTGACCACGTCTTCCATGGCATTGGTGCTCTTCCCCATTGCCGATATAACCAGCAAGGTGTTTTCATGACCTACCTCCTTTAGGACATTAACTACATTTTTTACGCCATCTGCATCCTTAACCGATGCTCCTCCAAATTTGAAAATTCTCATACCTTATCTTTTCAACTTTAATATCCAGTTATTGACCTATTTTATGTTTTTTATATAATTCTTTATTCCCTGCTCATCTAAATGTACCACATCCCAATCTCTCTTCACATCTGCCCCTTTGGCCTCGTAAAAATTAATGGCGGGCTCATTCCAATCCAAAACCTCCCAGTTGATACGTTTTACACCTAACTGATGGCCGTAAGCAACAACCTCGTTCAAAAGAGCAGTACCTAAACCACTACCCCTCATTTTCTCGGTTACAATAAGATCCTCTAAATGTACGGTTGGCCCCTTCCAAGTGGAGTACCTCGGATAAACCAAAGCCATTCCCTCAATCTTTCCGTCGGATTCTGCTACAAAACAATGGAACAACTTTTTCTCACCAAAACCATCCCTGATCAAATCTTCAACTGTTACCTCTACTGCATTTTCCTCTTTTTCAAATTTCGCCAACTCATTAATAAGTTGCAAAACCCTAGCCATATCATCTGCTTTCGCATTCCTAATTTTGAAGTCTCCCATAATTGTTACAAATAAAACACAAAGTTATAAATTTAAAAAACTAAACCTTAGCGAAATCGTTGTAGTTTCACAAAATGTTCGATATTTGTACCCAAATAACACAACCTTTTTACATGGACAAAAAGAATAAGACTCTTGGGGAGTTTATTATAGAGCACCAATCGGCCTTTCAATATTCATCCGGGGAACTTTCCAAGCTTATTAATGCTATTCGACTTGCCGCCAAAGTAGTGAACCATGAGGTGAACAAAGCTGGTTTAGTAGATATTTTAGGAGCAGCAGGTGACACCAACATCCAAGGTGAAGATCAACAAAAATTAGATGTCTTAGCCAATGAAAAGTTTATTCAGGCCCTAAAAAACAGGGAGATTGTTTGTGGGATTGCCTCTGAGGAAGAGGACGACTTTATCAGGGTCAATAGCAATGACAAACAGAACCAAAACAAATATGTAGTACTTATAGACCCATTGGACGGTTCTTCAAATATAGATGTGAACGTATCGGTGGGGACAATTTTTTCTATCTATCGTAGGATTACACCTGTGGGAACTCCGGTAACCTTAGATGATTTCTTGCAACCCGGAAAAAACCAGGTAGCGGCAGGCTATATTGTTTACGGAACATCCACCATGCTCGTATATACAACGGGTAATGGGGTAAATGGGTTTACCTTAAACCCTGCTATTGGAACCTTTTATTTGTCGCACCCCAACATGGAGTTTCCTGAAACCGGGAAGATCTATTCCGTTAATGAAGGAAACTACATCCATTTTCCACAAGGGGTAAAGGATTACA